>NZ_JBQLZM010000103.1:0-23631 GCF_052168275.1 Parasphingopyxis sp.
GAGACCGAGCTCGACGGCGCGCGGTATCATGGCCGTCGGATCGCGGAGGTCGCCGCCAAGGTCCATGGCTGACGCGCCCCTGCGGGGCGGCACGCCCCTGTTTCCGCTTGCCGGCCGGCAGGGTCAGGTGGCGGGGCCGTGCTCCGCCACCATCGCCTTCAACGCTTCGAAGCAGCTCGCATCGATAGCGCCGCCGACTTCCGAACCGATGATGGCGAGCGCTTCATCGACCGGCATCGCGGCGCGATAGGGCCGGTCGGCGGTCAGTGCGTCGAAAAAGTCGCAGATCGTGATGATCCGCGTGTCCATCCGGATCGCGTCTTCGCAGATCCGGTTGGGATAGCCTTTGCCGTCCAGGCGTTCGTGATGGGCTCCGGCCGTCGCCGCCATGTCGTTGAACACCGAAATCCGGCCGAGGATAGCCGTCGTGTAATGGGTGTGCCCGCGCATCACCCGCCATTCCTCTTCGGTCAGCCTGTCGGGCTTGTCGAGGATCAGGTTGCTGATGCCGAGCTTGCCGATGTCGTGCAGCGCGGCGGCCCGGCTCAGCTTGCGGATATGGGCCTTTTCATAGCCGAGACGTTCGGCGACGCCCGCGGCATACACGGCCACGCGCCCGCTATGGCCGCTCGTATAGGGGCTCTTGGCGTCGATCACCTGGCCGAATGCCGCCGCGATATCGTCGAGAAAATCCTCGTCCACGACCATCATCTGCCGGGAGGGTTCGAGCGCGATGACGCGCCGTTCGAGATCGCGCGCCTCCAGCGCCGCCCAGAAGGCCGGATCCTCGGCGATTTCCAGAAACACGTCGCACAGGACGGGATCGAACCAGCCGCCGCTCCGCTTGCGCACCTCGTCGCAGGCCGCCTCTTCGCCGTTCGCCATCCGGAACACGTCGATCACCTGGGACAGAAGGGCGATCCGCGAATAGAGCGGAATGGCATGGCCTTCGAGCCCGTTGGGCTGGCCCGACCCGTCCCAATGTTCGTCCAGCCCCGCGATCCCTTCGGCCACGGTTTCGGGGAACCGCAGCTGGCGGGCGATATCGGCGCCGCGGATGCAGCGCGTTTCGATCATGTCATGTTCGATTTTCGAGCCGTTGACGAGGACGTTGCCGAGGGCGCTGATCCGCTCACCCAGCGTGGCGTTCGGCCCGGTCCGCGCCAGCACGAATTTCAGGACGTTGCCGAGCTTGCCGTCGACGAGCTTGTAGTCGCGCTTGATCGCGTGATCGTCGGCCAGATACAGTTCGCAGATGCGCGCCGCGTTGCTGCTGCACCCCAGATCCTTGAGCAGGAGCGTATAATAGAGTTCCCATTGCCGCTCCTTGTCGAGGCCGAGCGCCTGCCCGATATGGCTGCCGATCCAGCAAACGCGGATACAATGGCCCTTGGGCTGGCCCTGGGTGAGGTCGAGCGCATAGCTGAAGGCGCTGACGATCTCGGCAAAGGAGACCATCGGCTCGACGTTCGTCACGAACTCCTCGGAAAATTTGTGCTGGAACATGGTTCTTCTGCCCTCCGTTCGTCATATAAATATTCAGCGTTACGATGAGTTTAATGGCCGGATGTCCCCGCAGCGGGCCGATCCCGCTAGGCAGCTGGTCGCCCGTTCGGCTAAGGCCCGGGGATGATGGCCGACAGCATCCTGTTCATCGATGGCGAGGCGATCGTTATCGACAAGCCTGCCGGCCTGCCGGTCACCCGGCCGAAGCGCGGTGGCGACAGTGTCGAGGACCGTCTGGGATCGCTGCGTAGGGGATTCGCCCGCCCGCCGATGATCGTCCACCGGCTCGACCAGGATACCAGCGGTTGCCTGTTGCTCGCCCGCAACCCGAAGGCGCTCAAGCGTTTCAACCGGATTTTTGCCGAGGGCGAGGTCTCGAAAACCTATTGGGCGGTGCTGGACGGCGAATTGGGGGCGGAATCGGGAACCGTCGACCTGCCGCTGGCGAAACGCTCGACCCGCGAACGCGGCTGGTGGATGGTGGCCGATCGGCGCGGGAAACCGGCGCGGACGCATTGGACGACACGCAAGGTCGAAGGCGGCCGGACGCTCGTCGAATTCCGGCCGGAAACGGGGCGGACGCACCAGCTGCGGGTCCATGCGCGCGAGGGGCTCGGCGTGCCGATCCTTGGAGATCCGGTCTATGGCGATGGCGGGCCGCGGATGCTGCTTCATGCGCGAACCCTGTCCGTGCCGCGCGACGGCAAGGCGGATATCGTCGCGGAAGCGCCGCTGCCCGATCATTTCGCCAACGCGTTTCCGTTTTAGCCGCGATGCCGGAGGGGCGCGACTTGGACAGTCCGCCCCCCCTTCGGTTAGGAGGGCGGCATGGCCGATTCCGACAACCCCGCCATCCCTGCCACCGCGATCGAGGAGCGCCATCTAGCCGGCACCGGGCCCGGCGGACAGAATGTCAACAAGGTCGCGACGGCCGTCCAGCTGCGGGTGGATGTACTCGCGCTCGATCTCGCGCCGTCCGTCTATCGCCGTTTGCGGTCGCTGGCCGGAAGCCGGATGACGGCGGACGGGACGCTCGTGCTGACCGCGCGCAACCATCGCAGCCAGGAGGCCAATCGCCGTGCGGCGATGGCGCGGCTCGAGGAGCTGCTCGAAAAGGCCCATCATCGCCCCGCGCGCCGGATCAAGACAAGGCCGAGCCGGGCCGCCAAGGCGCGCCGGGTGGACAGCAAGAAGGTTCGCGGGCAGGTGAAGAAGGCGCGCGGCAAACCGCGGCTCGACTAGGACATCCGATGCACAGTTTCGATATCGCGCCGGCGACCGACAAAAAGGCCCTGTACGCCGATCTCCGGTCCGCGCTCGACGGACTGACAGCCGGCGAACCCGATGCCGTCGCCAATATGGCCAATATGGCGGCCTTGCTCTGGGAATATCTGCCCGACATCAACTGGGTGGGCTTTTATCGCCTCGTCGGCGACGAGCTCGTGCTCGGCCCCTTCCAGGGCAAGCCCGCCTGCATTCGCATCGCCGTCGGCGCGGGCGTATGCGGCACGGCGGCGGCGACGCGCGAAACCCAGATCGTGGAAGATGTCGACGCCTTCCCGGGCCATATCCCGTGCGACGCAGTGTCCGCGTCCGAACTGGTGGTGCCGATCCTGGTGAATGGCGCGCTGGTCGGTGTTCTCGATATCGACAGCCCGAGCAAGGCCCGGTTCGATGCCGACGATGCCGCCGGATGCGAAGCGCTGGTCGCGCTGGCCGGTCCGCGGATCGCCGGATAGCCTGTGCGCGCCTCCGGGCGGTTGCTCCAAAACGGGACACAGGGCCTCCGACCCCGCCGTGGCACAGGCCTTTCAAAACTGTTAAGAAAGTGTGAACGCCGGGGGTCCGCGACGCTTTCCGGCCGTAAAATATATGGGAAGGGCGACATATGCGCAAATCAGCTTTTCTGGGGCTTTTGATGTCCCTGACGATGATGCCGGCAACGGCGCAGGCGCAAAGCGACTCCGGCGCGAGCAACGCGGGCATCGCGGTCGCGACGCAGGCGATGCGCGGCGGCCATCGCGGCGGGACCCGGGTCTGGCGCGGCGGCGGTCGGCATTTCGTGCGCCATGGCGGCGGACGGCATTTCGTCCATCGCGGCGGCGGCCGCTTCTTCCACCATGGTGGCCGGCGGTTCCATAGCGGCTCCCGCTTCTTCGTCGGCGGCTTCCTGCCCAGCTATTTTCTCGCGCCGCGCTACTATGTCGTGAACTATCCGAGCTACGGGCTCGCTCGCCCCGCTTATGGCTATCGCTGGGTCCGCTATTATGACGACGCCTATCTGGTCGACGGCCGCGGCCATATCGCCGACGGGCGCTACGGCGTTCGGTATGGCGACGATTATCGCGACGATCGTCGGTATGACGATCGCTATTACGACGAGCGCTATGATGACGATCGCCGCTATTATGACGACCGGCGGCGTGGCGATGCGGGCGATGCGGCGGCTGGCGCCATCGTCGGCGGCATCGTCGGCGGTATCGCGGGCAACCGGATCGCGGGCCGCGGCAACCGCACCGAAGGCACGATCATCGGCGGCGCGCTCGGCGCGATCGCCGGCGGGGCCATCGGCAGCGCGGCGGGCCGGTCCGACGGCTATGACGACCGCTATTATCGCGACGACCGCCGTGCGGACCGGCGCTATTATGACGACCGGGTTCCCGAATATGTCGGCCAGGGCGATTACTACCCGCCCGCCGCCCCGGGCTACGGCGTCGATTACGACTATGACTATCAGCGTGACGATCGCGTCGTTTCGCCGCCCGTGCACCATGTTCCGCCCGTGCAGACCCATGTCGCGGTCAGCGGACCGGGCACCTATGCGGTGAACCATGCCAATGGCGTGTCGCAGAGCGCGACGACGACCATCGTCCTCAATTCGGCGCCGGCGACCACGACCACGACGACGTTCATCGAAGAGGAAGTCGAATATGTCGTGCCGCGGCGCAGTACACGCCGTGCCGCGCATCGTCCGCGGTCGCGCAACTGCAACTGCCGCTGAGGCGCATTCCTTTCGCTTGGGGGAGGGGGCTGAAGGGCGGCCGGGAGAAATCCCGCCGCCCTTTTTTCGTTGCCGGCCGGATCGCGCGCCGCATGCGGCGTTGCGCTATCCCAGCCTTTCCAGTTCCTCGAAACTCAGGGCGCCGGGCACGACGATCACGGGGCAGGGCAGCTGCCCCGCCACCGTGCCCGCGAAATGGGAAACGAGCGGTCCGGGCGGCCCCTCGGCGGCCGCGCCGAGCATGATGCCCGCGATATTCTCGCTCTCGTCGATCGCTTCGCGCACCATCTTCACCGGATCGCCGCGCTTGACGACGATCTTGGGCTGCACGCCGGTCGCCTCGACCAGCTCGCCCGCGGCCTGGGCGACCGCCGCCTCGGCGCGCAGCTTGGCCTCTTCCTCGAAGGTCGCCTCGACAGCGGCCCAGTTGACGAATTCCTGCGGCGGGATCAGCGCGACGATCTCCACGGTCCGGCCGAGGCGGATCGCGCGCACGGCCGCGTAGTGCAGCGCCGCCTTCGCCTCCGGCGTTTCGTCGATGACCACCAGATAAGTCCGCATCCGGCCCTCCCCTGTTGGTCGGGAGACTGCGGCAATATGACGGGACTGGCAAGCGGGATGCGGTCCTTCGGGCTGTTCGCGGCCGCGTTTCGCCGCTAGGTTGGCGGTCGGGATTTCGAGGGAGGCGGGCGTCATGCGCAAAGCGGTTTTCTGGGTCGTCGCCGGGCTGGCGCTGCTGTGGAACGGTTTCGGCCTGTACGATCTCTACATGACGCTAACCGTGAACCAGGACTATCTCGCGCAGTTCCCGCCCGAGATGATGGCGATGATCGAAGCCTTTCCCGAATGGCGGCGCCTGCTGTGGACGACGAGCGTCTTTCTCGGAGTGATCGCCGCGATATTGCTGCTGCTGCGCCGGCCGATGGCCGAACGCGTTTTCTGGGCCACCGCGGCGGCGATGGCGGCGGGCTTTTTCGGCTATGACCTGCCCTTCGGAAACGGGATCGAGGCCTATGGCACGTTCGGGCTCGTCTTCTCCGTCATTCTGATAGCCGTACAGGCGCTGTTGGCCCTTTACGCGCGCTGGGCGGCGCGGCATGGATTGCTCGGATAGACGCCGAGCCGCTTAGCCGAGGAAGAGCCATGCCGATCGAACTGAAGATGCCCGCGCTTTCGCCGACCATGGAGGAAGGCACCCTGGCCAAATGGCTGGTCAAGGAAGGCGACGAGATCAGCGCCGGCGATATCATGGCCGAGATCGAGACCGACAAGGCGACGATGGAGTTCGAAGCGGTCGACGAGGGCGTGCTGGCGAAGATTCTCGTGCCGGAGGGCACGGACGAGGTGCAGGTCGGCACGGTGATCGCGATCATCGCCGAAGAGGGCGAGGATGCCGGCGCCATCGAGGCGCCGGGCCCGGCGAACGGAAAGGCCGAGGCCGCGCCCGAGCAGAAACCGTCGCCGCCACCGCCTCCTCCTCCGGCCGCAGAGACATCGGGCGACGATATCAAGATCAGCCCGTCCGCCCGTCGGCTCGCCGAGGAGAAGGGGGTCGACCTGGGCAGCGTGACGGGCACGGGGCCGCAGGGACGGATCGTCAAGGCGGATATCGAGAATGCCGAGGGTGGCTCGCCGCCCGCGGCGCCCGAGCCCGCGGCAAAGGCGCCGGCCGCCGATGGCGACCGCGTCAAGGCGAGCCCGCTGGCCCGCCGCCTCGCCGAGCAGAACGGTCTCGATCTCGCGCGGCTTTCGGGCAGCGGCCCCAAGGGCCGGATCGTCAAGGCCGATATCGAGGCCGCGCTCGAAAGCGGTGCGGCCAAGGCGCCGGCGAAAGAGGCCCCCGCTGCGCCCGCCGCGCCGGTCGACACCGACATCCCGCACGAGACGGAAAAGCTGTCGAACATGCGCAAGACGATCGCGCGCCGCCTGACCGAGGCCAAGCAGACCGTGCCGCATATCTATCTGACCGTCGATATCCGGCTCGATGCGTTGCTCGATCTGCGCAAGGAGCTGAATGCGGGCCTCGAAGCGCGCGATATCAAGCTGTCGGTGAACGACCTGCTGATCAAGGCGCTCGCCCAGGCGTTGATCCAGGTGCCCAAATGCAACGTCTCCTTCGCAGGCGACCAGCTGATCAGCTACCGGCGCGCGGACATTTCGGTCGCGGTCAGCGTGCCCAATGGCCTGATTACGCCGATCATCACCGATGCGAACAACAAGTCGGTCTCGGCGATTTCGGTCGAGATGAAGGAATTGGCCGGCCGCGCGAAGGACGGCAAGCTGCAGCCGCACGAATATCAGGGCGGCACCGCGAGCATCTCCAATATGGGCATGTTCGGGATCAAGCAGTTCGACGCGGTCATCAATCCGCCCCAGGGCATGATCATGGCGATCGGCGCGGGCGAAAAGCGGCCCCATGTCATCGATGAGTCCTTGCAGATCGCTACAGTGATGAGCGCCACCGGCAGTTTCGACCATCGCGCGATCGATGGCGCGGACGGCGCCCAGCTCATGCAGGCGTTCCAGCAGCTGGTGCAAAACCCGCTGGCGATGCTGGCGTAGCGCAAGGAGATGGGCGATGAAGATAGCGGTAATCGGCAAGGGCCGCGTCGGCGGCGTATTGGGGCCGGCGTTCGCCAAGGCCGGGCATGAGGTCGTGTACGGAGTCCGCGAGCCGGCCGACGAGAAATACGACAATGGAGACGAGATTCCCCACGACACGACCGAAGGCGCAGCGCAATGGGGCGAAGTCGTCATCCTCGCCGTCGACTGGAGCGTTGCGGAAAGCGCGTTGGGCCAGTGCGGCGATCTGGACGGCAAGATCCTGATCGACTGCACCAATCCGCTGACCATGGGCGAGACGGGGCTGGAGCTGGCCCTGGGTTTCGACACCTCGGCCGGCGAAATACTGGCCGGCCAGACCGCCGCGAAGACGGTGAAGACGCTCAACCAGGTCGGATCGCCGGTGATGGGAATGGCGCACGATTTCCCGAACCGCCCGATCCAGTTCGTGGCCGGCGAGGATGACGAGGCCAAGGCGCTCGTCAGCAGCCTGTTGCGCGATATCGGTTTCGAGCCCATCGATTATGGCGGGATCCGCAACGCGCGCCAACTCGAGCCGCTCGCGATGATCTGGATCGACCAGGCGTTCAAGCACGGGATGGACCCGCAGACGGCATGGCATTTGATGAAAGCAGACGGTGACTGATGGCTGACCAATACGACCTTATCATCCTCGGTTCGGGGCCCGGCGGTTATGTCGCCGCGATCCGGGCGTCGCAGCTCGGCATGAAGGTGGCGATCGTCGAGCGGGAGAAGCTCGGCGGCATCTGCCTCAACTGGGGTTGCATCCCGACCAAGGCGCTGCTGCGGACGAGCGAGATCTATCATTATATGACTCATGCCGAGGCCTATGGGCTGAACGTGGAAAAGCCGGGTTTCGATCTCGCCAAGGTCGTCGAGCGGTCCCGCAAGGTGGCGGGGCAGCTCAACCAGGGCGTCACCGGGCTGATGAAGAAGAACAAGGTCGATGTGCATGCAGGCTTCGGCACGATCACGGCCAAGGGGAAGCTGTCCGTGAAATCCGAGGACGGCAAGACGACCGAGCTGACGGCGAAATCGATCATGATCGCGACGGGCGCGCGGGCGCGCGACCTGCCCTTCGCCAAGGCCGACGGCAAGCGCATCTGGACCTATCGCCATGCGATGGTGCCCGAGGAGGTGCCGTCGAAGCTGCTGGTGATCGGCTCTGGCGCGATCGGCATCGAGTTCGCCAGCTTCTATTCGGACATGGGCGCCGAGGTGACGGTCGTCGAAATGCTGCCGCGCATCCTGCCGGTCGAGGACGAAGACGTCTCCAGGCATATGGAAAAGACGCTCAAGAAGCAGGGTATGACGATCATGACCGGCGCGGGCGTCGAGAAGCTCGAGGCCGGCGCGAAGTCCGTGAAGGCGGCGATCAAGGACGCCAAGGGCAAGGTGACCGAGAGCGAGTTCAGCCATGCGATCGTCGCCATCGGCATCGTGCCGAACACCGAGGATATCGGCATCGATACGCTCGGTGTGAAGACCGGCAAGAACGGCCATATCGAGGTCGACGGCTTCGGCCGGACCAATGTCGAGGGCATTCTCGCGATCGGCGACGTGACCGGCCCGCCCTGGCTTGCCCACAAGGCGAGCCATGAGGGCGTGGTCGCGATCGAGAAGCTCGCGGGAGAAGACCCGCATCCCTTCACCACGGAGAATATTCCGGGCTGCACCTATTCGCGGCCGCAGGTCGCGTCGGTCGGGCTGACCGAGGCCCAGGCCAAGGAGGCGGGGCATGACGTGAAGGTCGGCAACTTCCCCTTCATCGGCAACGGCAAGGCAATCGCGCTCGGCGAGGCCGAGGGCTTCGTCAAGACCGTGTTCGACGCGAAGACCGGCGAGCTATTGGGCGCGCATATGATCGGCGCCGAGGTCACCGAGCTGATCCAGGGCTATGCCGTCGCACGGCAGCTCGAAACGACCGAGGCCGAGCTGATGGAGACCGTCTTCCCGCACCCGACGCTCAGCGAGATGATGCATGAAAGCGTGCTCGCGGCCTATGACCGGGTGCTGCACATCTGATCAGCCCGTGCCCGGCCGCGCGCCGTTTTCCGCATAGTCCGCGATCAGCCGCTGATAGTCGTCCATCTCCGGGAAGGCTGCGAAACCGTGCCGGGCCGGCAGGTCCACCCAGGGCAGTCGCTCGTCGGTCATCACCTCGATAAAGGGCACGTCCCAGCGCGGCTCGTCCAGCATCATCGTACGGACGTTGACGATCCAGTCGATGCCGTGCGGCTCGGAATAGACCCAGCTCTTGCAGCTGTCGCAGAAGAATTGCCCGTGCGGGCCGCGCAGGCCGCCTTTCACGCCCTCGCCTTTCGTCACCCGAAAGCCCTCGGCCGGCACCATCACCGACAGCGAAAAGGCGCTCGCCGTCAGTCGCTGGCAGCCCCGGCAATGACAGGCCATCGAGAGCAGCGGCGGGGCACTGATCTCGAACTGCAGGTCGCCGCACAAACACTGTCCGGTCCAGGGCAATGCCCAATCCTCGTTCATGCGTGAATCCCTTTCCTGCCCCTCGACGGGCCGCCGACGCTATAGCATAGCGGCGTTGTTCGAGAGAGGAATATGACCATGATCGCACGGCTCGCCATCATCGCTTCCATACTGTTGTGCCCGGCGGTGCTGCACGCCGAAACGCTGGTCGTGACGGCGGATCGCATGATCGACGTGCTGGACGGGCGCGTTTTCGAGAATCCCGTCGTCGTCGTTACCGACGGGCGGATCACGTCTGTTTCGAGCGGCGGGATGCCGGCCGATCTTCCGGAGGATGCCGAACGGCTCGATCTCGCGGGCATGACGATCCTGCCCGGCCTGATCGACATGCATGTCCATCTGACGACGACGCCGCGGATCGGCGGCTTCCGGCGGCTCAACTATACCGACAGCTTCTGGACGACGCTCGGCGTGCCCAATGCGCGCGCGATGCTCGAATCCGGCTTCACGACCGTGCGCAACGTCGGCGCCGACGATTATGCCGATGTCGCGCTGCGCCAGGGGATCGAGGCCGGCTTCTATCCGGGGCCGCGGATCGTCGCCGCGACCGAGTCCTTCGGCGTGACGGGCGGACATTGCGACCGCAACGGCCTGCCGCCCTCGCTCGTCGACCGGGACGGGGAGCAGGGCGTGAACGGCGTGGAGGAGATCCGGCTCCAGATCCGGCAGAATCGCCGCTACGGCGCCGATGTCATCAAGATCTGCGCGACCGGCGGCGTTTTTTCCCGCAACACCGATGTCGGGGCGCAGCAGATGACCGCCGAGGAAATCCGCGCCGCGGTCGAGGAGGCGCATATGCTCGGCATGCGGGTCGCGGCCCATGCGCATGGCAATGCCGGCATCCGCGCCGCGATCGAGGCCGGTGTCGATACGATCGAGCATGCGAGCTATCTCGACGACGAGACGATCCGCATGGCGATCGATCGCGGCACCTTCTTCTCGATGGACATCTACAACACCGAATATACGCTGGCCGAGGGCGAGGCGAACGGCGTGCTGGAGGAAAATCTGGCGAAGGAGCGGCAGGTCGGGACGATCCAGCGCGAGAGCTTCCGCCTTGCCGTCGAGCTGGGCGCGCGGCATGTGTTCGGGTCGGACGCCGGCGTCTATCCGCACGGAACCGGAGGGCGCCAGTTCGCGCGGATGGTGCGGTTCGGGATGACCCCGCTTCAGGCGATCCAGGCTGCGACGGTCACCGCCGCCGAGGCGCTGGACCGGACGGCCGATGTCGGTGCGATCGCGCCCGGCCGCTATGGGGACATCATCGCCGTGGACGGCGACCCGCTTGCCGACATCACCGCGCTCGAGCATGTCGATATCGTCATCAAGGGCGGCGAGATCGCGGTCGATCGGCGCTAAGGCGCGCCGGGCTTTCGGTCAGCCCTGAACGACCGCCGAGCTATGGGCCGGTTTCGGCGCGGCCGTCGCGGCGGGCTTCTCGTCGACGAGCTTGAGCGACGGATCCTTGGGCTCTTCCTTCTTGAGCGTGCCGGCGCTCTTGTGCCGGAAACTGCCTTCGACATGGCCGCCGGTCGCGATGCTCAGCTTTTCGTAGGTGACGTCGCCGATGACTTTCGCCGAAGCCTCGACGATCAGTTCCTTGGCCGCGATCGAGCCTTCCACGCGACCCGCGATGCGCGCCTGTTCGGCGCTGACCGCGCCCTTGATCGTGCTGTTGCCGGCCTGGACCAGCGTCGCGCATCGGATATCGCCTTCGACGCGGCCATCGACATGCAGGTCGACCGACGCGTCGATGTCGCCCGTGACGGTGACGTCCGAGCCGATGACCGAGAAGGTCGAGCGGTTATCCGCGCTCGACGGAATCGCCATTTCTTCGTCCTGCGACGGATTGGATTTCGAGAACATCGCGATCAGCCTCCAGAAGGGGCCGCGGATTTACAGCGCGGCCGTTGATACGCACTTCATAGTGCAGGTGGGTGGCAGTCGAGCGGCCGGAGCTGCCCATTCTGCCGATACGATCCCCCCGGTCGACACGGTCCCCGACGCTCACGCTGATGCCCGACAGATGCGCGTAGCGGGTGACGACCCCCGCGCCATGATCGATTTCGATCGTCCGGCCATAGCCGCCCTTCCAGCCCGCGAAGCTCACCCGGCCGGGTCCGGTCGCAAGGATGCCCTGGCCGTGGCTACCGCGGAAATCGATGCCGTTGTGCATTGCGCGGGCCCGTGTGAACGGGTCGCGGCGCAGGCCGAAGGGGCTTGTCATAGCGCCATAGGCCGTCGGTTTGGCCGACGGTATCGCGCGGAGCGAGAGCTCCATCACTGCCAGGCGGTTCAGCGCGATCTCGAGATCGGCGATTTCATCGTCGATCGCGCCGTCGAGGGTCATCGCGGTCCGGATCGGTATCAGCGGGCCGCCCTGTGCGCGGCTGCTCATGACGCGCGGATCGAGCCCGAACTCGCGGATCGCTTCGGCGGTCTGCTGGGTGCGCGCCTCGACCGCAGCACGCAGCGCGCGCGCGAAGGCGACCTGCTGCCGCTCCAGCGTGCGCAGCGCAGCGGCTTCCGGGATCGCCGCGCTGCTTTCGTCGGCGGTTTCGGCGCCTTCGGCGGTCTCGGCCTCGTTTTCGTCGACTTCGATATTGCCGAAATGGCGGCGGACCAGCGCATCGAGGACGGCCTGGCGCCGCTCGACGCGGGCGACCTGCTCTTCGACGGTTCCGCGATAGGCGGCGACGCGCGCTTCGGTCTCGGTGACCTCCTGCTCGCGCTGGTCAAGTGCGATTCGGTCACTCGCACCTTTGACCTGCAGACCGACCATGACCAGCGTGATCGCCAGCCAGGCGAATGCGCCGAGCGCGGCGATCGATACTACTCTTATCTGTAACTTGCTGGAAATGCGAAAAAAACGAAGCTTTCCGCCGGAGCGGATATGCAGCTCATGGTCAGGAAAAAGGCCCTTGAACCGGGACCACAGCCCCGGGCCTTCCTTTGGATTTCTAGACACGTGCAACCCTGTGAATTGAAATTTGTGCACATCGGCTAGCAACAATGTGGTTAAATCGCGAGTCTAACGGACCATGGCGCGACGAATCGTTGGCGACTCGGGTCGAGTCGACGGAACCTTAGAAGAAAGGCGGTTTCTTTAGGCCGCTTTTACTTTGAATGCCGGGTGAACGCCGCCTATAGCGCGCCGATGGGCAAGGGAACGCATGACTATCGCGAGGACCCGCGGAACGCGGAAATCCTGATTAACATCAATGGTAAAATTGTCCCGCGCGCCGAGGCCATGGTCTCGGTGTTCGATTCGGGCTTCATGCTCGGGGACGGCGTCTGGGAGGGACTGCGCGTCCACCGCGAGCGGATCGCCTTTCTCGACCAGCATATCGACCGGCTGTTCGAGGGCGCCAAGGCCATCGACATGGATATCGGCATCGATCGCGAAACGCTCGAGCGGCGGCTCTATGAAACGCTGGATGCCAACGGTTCGTCCGAAGGCGTGCATATCCGCCTGATGGTGACGCGCGGCATCCGCTCGACACCCTATCAGGACCCGCGCGTCGTCGTGTCGCCGGCGACCATCGTCATCGTGCCCGAATATAAGGAGCCGCTCCCCGAAACGGTCGAGAAGGGCATCCGGCTGTTCACCGTCCATGTCCGGCGCGGCGACCCGGCGGTGCAGGATCCCAAGCTCAATTCGCATTCCAAGCTCAACTGCATCACGGCCTGCATCCAGGCGACGAAAGCGGGCGCGGACGAGGCGCTGATGCTCGATCCGCAGGGCTTCGTCGCGACCTGCAATTCCACCCATTTCTTCATCGTGCGCAAGGGCGAGGTCTGGACGTCGAGCGGCGATTACTGCCTCGGCGGGATCACGCGCGGCACGGTGATCGATCTGTGCCGCGATGCGGACATACCGGTGTTCGAACGGAATTTCTCGCTGACCGACGTCTATGGCGCCGACGAGGCGTTCGTCACCGGCACCTTCGCCGGTGTCGTGCCGGTCACCGAGGTGGACGGGCGCGGGCTGACCGAAGCGCGCGGCCCGATGGTCGAGCGGTTGCAGGCGCTGTATGCCGCCCGGCTCGCCACCGACGTCGCCGCGCGGTCGCGGCCGTGACGATCCGGATCGCGATGTGGTCGGGACCGCGCAACATCTCGACCGCGATGATGCGCAGCTTCGGTAGCCGGGCCGACAGCGCGGTGACCGACGAGCCCTTCTACGGCGCATTCCTGAAAGCCACGGGCGAGCCGCAGCCGATGGCGGCGGAAACCATCGCGGCCATGGATTGCGACTGGGCGTCGGTGCGGGACGCGATGAGCGGCGATGCGCCGGACGGAGCGCCGGTCTGGTATCAGAAGCACATGCCCCATCATATGGTGGGGCCCGTCTCGATCGCCGACTTTCCCGATCACCGGCACGCCTTCCTGATCCGCGAGCCCGAGCGCGTCGTCGCCAGCTATGCGGCGAAGAACGAGCTGCGCGGACCGGAACTGCTCGGCTATGCGAAGCTGCGCCGCTATTTCGAGAGCGAGGTCGAGCGTACGGGCAAGGCGCCGCCGGTGATCGACAGCACCGATGTGCTGATCGACCCCGAAACCGTGCTGAGCCGGCTATGCGCGGCGCTCGATATCGCCTGGGATCCGGCGATGCTCGGCTGGGCGCCGGGGCGGCGCGAAAGCGACGGTATCTGGGCCGAACATTGGTATGCGCGCGTCGAGGCGAGCACGGGTTTCGCGCCGGCGCCGGACGGAATGCCGGACCTTACTGCCGAGCAGCGGGCCGTCGCCGATGCCTGCCGCGCCGATTACGAGGCGCTGGCGCGACACCGCATCCGTCCGCATCGCACCAACGGCCCGTGCTGAACGAAGCGGTCAGGCCCGCTTAAGCTGGCGCATCGCATATACCGACTGGAGAAAACGAGCAGCCGGGGATCATATATTGAGCATATTGTTTAGCCTGTTTTGCCGCGGCGGCCTGGCCATGGCCTTGCTGTTTGGGTGTATGGCCGGATTTTCGCCGGTTTTGGCCTATGAATCGATCCAGCACATCGATTTCGAGGGGCCCCGCGCGGCCTATGTCTATCGATCGAGAAACAGCGGTTCGCTTCAGATTTCCGAATATGACGACGCGGCGCGTGAGCGGCGCAACCATTTCATCGCGATATTGGGGAGCGGGCGACCGCCGGAAATTATCGGCGAGGCGCACAATCATTTTGCCCGCTTCGCTTCGGGCGCTTCGACCGAGGTGAAAGACCGCACCGAATTCGTGCTCAGCAGGACGCTGCGCGACGATCGTACCTACATGCTCGATTTCGATATCCGGCTTCCGCGCGACGGTTCAGGGAATACCTATTATTTCCCCGGGGAGAATGACTGGTTCATCATCACCCAGGTGTTGCAGATGGATGTCGGCCCGCACTCGCCGGCCATGTCGATCAATCTGCGGCGTGCGGGCGACGATTTGTTCCTGCACGTCATCGGTCGCAACGATGAGGATGGGTATGAACGCCTCATCACCCTTCCGCTCACCGATTCACGCTATTTCGCTTTCGATGAATGGCGCCGCTTCCAGCTCCGTTTTCGGATGGGATCTGCAGGCCGTGTCGAACTGTGGACGCATGGCGACTCATCGCGTCGTGAGATGCGCCAGGTCGGCGCAGCCGCCCACCGGCTTGCGTTTGACGACCGGTCGACCGACTATATGCTGCGAATGGGCCTTTACCGGGGCAGCGGCCCAAGAGGCGCTCCGGACCGAACAGCCTATTTCGTCGATTTCGACAACGTCGCGTTGAGCGCGCGTTAGGTTGGTTCGCCGCGCTGTGCGAGCGTTGCTCACCGTGTGCAAGCCGGCTTTCGGTCGAGGTCCACGGCATTCGGGGCAACCAAGGTGTCCGTGGTACCGGTCCGGAGCGCGTCGACCCAGCCTGTGATCAGCGGCTGGATCAGCCGGAAGTTGGGACGGTGGCGGACGCCCTCGATGATCGCCAGCGCGGCGAGCGAGCAGGTCGTGCGGAACAGCCGGCGCGAATGCGAGGGTTCGACATAATCGTCGTCCGCGCCATGGATGAAGAGGATAGGCTCCTCCACCCGGCTCAACGCGACGATGCTCTCCCAGCTGTCCGGGATCAGCAGCTCGCTGTAGAAGGGCGCCGCTTCGCCGAGATCGCTGAAGGTGGCCAGCGTGACGATGCCCGCCAGTTCCTCGCGCGCGGCCAGCTGGATCGCGACGGCGCCGCCCAGCGAATGGCCGAACACATAGACGTCGTTCCCGCGGGCGCGCGCGAACCGGTAGAATGCACGCGCGTCCGCCACCAGCCCGGCTTCGGTCGGCGAGCCCGGATTGTCGTTGAACCCGCGATAGGAGGCGACGAGCACGCCCCGGCCGCTTTCGGCGAGGCGCTGGACATAGCCCGCCATCCGCCCCGCATTGTCGCGCCGGCCGTGCAGGACGAGGATGATATCCGCGCTGCCGTTGCCCGGCGCCCAGTAGAGGCCGGCGAGTTCGAGCCCGTCCTCGGTGGTTACCGCGACGCGCTCGGGCTCCGGGCCGGTCCATTCCGGCACGGCGATCGGCCCGACCGGCGGCGCGTAAAGCTGTTCCCGGGCGAAATGCGCGCAGCCGGTCTGCACGGCGAGCAGGGTCAGCCCCAGCAGGGCGAGCAAGACGATCTGCGTGCGCTTCATGATCCGCGGCCTAACGGCGCGCTTCTTAACCGCGGCTGTCTTCGCGGGCATCCGGATCGATCCAGTTCGTGTCGGGCAGTCCGTATATCTGGTCGAATATATCCATCGGGATGCCGAACGGCCGGCCATTGCCCGAATTCCAGAGCACGGCGACGCCGCTGCGCAAGGCGGGATCGATCATGATCATCGCCCGGTAGCCGCGAATTGCGCCGCGATGGGTGATGACCGTGTGTCCGGCATAGTCGTAAACGCGCCAACCCAGCGCATAGCGGGTGTTCGAAACCCGTTCCGCATAGCGCCGGTTGCGCCGGTCCTCGCGCTCGGTGCGGACGACGGGGCGATGGACCGTGGCGAGGATCGACGGCGGGACGATATCCGGCGCGCCGTTGACCTGCACCTGCATCCAGCGGGCGAGGTCGCGGATCGAGCCGTTCATGCCGCCGGCCGCCGGAACCCGGTAATAGGGCTCGACGACCTCGACCTCCTGGCCCGCGCCGCGGTGGCTGCGCGCCCAGCTCCGGCTCTCGAACAGCGCGCGCCGGGACAGGCTGGCGGTGCGCATGCCGAGCGGCTGGAGCAGCCGGCGCTGGACGGCGGCCTCGTAGCTTTGCCGCGTAACCCCCTCGACGATCTCGGTGGCCGCGTCGAAACCGATATTCTGGTAGCGGTGGCAGGTGCCGGGCGGACAGGCGACCTGATGGCTGGCGAGCGCGGTTCGCAGGATCAGCGGATCCTCGCCCGCTTCGAGCCGGTTGTCGAGCGCGTTGCGCTCGATGCCGAGCCGGTGCGAGAGCAGGTCGGTCACCGAGATGCGCATATGGCCGGACGCGGGCAGCCGGAGCGACGGGGCAAAGCGCGACACCGGTGCGTCGAGATCGACCGCGCCGTCCTGCGCCAGAAGCGCAACCATCGTCGCGGCGACGCTCTTCGACAGCGACGCCCAGCGAAACACCGTGTCCGCCGTCACCGGTTCGCCCGTACCGTGCAGCGTTTCGCCGTAGCCGCGGGCGAATGTGATTTCGCCATTCTCCATGATCGCCACGGCCAGCCCGACCATGGTCTCTTCTTCCATCAGCGCGCCGATGCGGCGGTCGATCTCGTTATAGTCGATCAATCCGGACCGGGGGTCGAGATCGATGATTTCGCCGGCCGGCGCGGCCGCCTCGGGCCGTGGCGGGTCGAGTGTGATCGAAAGCCCTTCGGCCGCTGCCCGCGGCGGGAACGGGTCCGCCAGGAACCGGGCCATGACCAGTGTGGCCAGCGCGACGATGACGAGGGTGATGGGGAGGGCGAGCCGGTTCATAGCGTAACCGCGCCCCTTTGCCGGGCGATACCGCGCCGGTCCAGACCAAAGATGGGAATGCCGAAACCGTCAATCGGCCGATTGCGGCATGTCGTCGCCGCAGAGACCCCGGGGCGCTCGCCTCTTCGCCACGCGCCCCGCGTCAGAACACGCTTTTTCCGATGTGCTACATTTCCATCGCTTCGGCGACTTCGACCGTGCCGTGATCCATGATCGGACAGCCTTTCGCCATTTCGACCGCCGCATCGATACTGTCGGCCCGGACAATCGAATAGCCGGACAGCGGATTGGCTCCGCCGTCATCGGCAACGCCGTCCGCGGACACCATCTTCGACGGGCCGACCGGATTGCCGCCGTCGACCACCGCATCGCCAAGATCGCCGAACCAGGCCTGCCATCTGGCCATGACCTGCGCGCCCTCTTCCGGGCTCTCCGGCGCTTTGCCGCCATGATAGGCGAATACATATTTGGGCATTTGCAATCTCCTCGCTCGGGGGTCGGGATGGGGATCGGCGGCCGACATCAGCCGAGCAGCCGCTCCAGCTTGACGAAGGAAGACGTCCAGCCGCCGTCGTGGCTCGCGGCGCTCTCTTCGTCGGCAAGGCCGGAATGGATCATCGTGAACGTCGAACCGCCATTGCCGTCGGGCGCGACTTCGAAGCGTACGCGGCTTTCATGGCCGCGCGCGTCATTCTCGTCATGCCAGGCCCAGGTGAATTCGACGGCATGGGGCGCATCGAGCGTCACGACTTCGCCCGACACTTTGTAGTTGGCACCCTCGGCATTGGTCATCGTCGAATTCCACGGCCCCGGCCGGGAAAGATCGAGATTGTGCTCGGACACCGAAATCCCTTCCGGGCCCCACCATTGCAGCAGATATTCGGTGTTGGTGAGATAATCGAAGACCGTTTCCGGCGCCACCGGGAAGGTCCGTTCTATCCTGAGTTCGCTCATTGCCTGTCTGCCTCCCTATCTTTTGGATTCCGCGTCGAGGATCGCGGCGAGGCGGTCGAAGCTCGCCTGCCAGAATTCCTTGTGGCTCATCGTCCAGGCGCTGATCGCCTGGACGGCTTCCGGGCGCACCGCGTAGATGCGCTGTTGTCGGTCGATGCGCTGGACGACGATGCCGGCCTTGCGCAGCACCTTGAGATGGCGCGAAATGGCGGGCGCGGAGATCGATGCGCCCTGCTGCAAAGCGCCGGCGTTAAGCTCGCCCTCGCGCAGCAGCCGCTCGACGATCGCGAACCGCGTCGGTTCGCCGAGCGCGGCGAAAGTGGTGGTGAGATCGGACAAGGGAGCCTCGTTGATTCGCTATCTTGTTAATTAACGTATCAGTTAAATATCAAGAGTCAAATCAATCATGCGTCGAGCGCGGACTCCACCCGACCGCGCAAATGCGGGAGCAGCTCCTCGCCGAACCACGGATTTTTCGCGAGCCAGATATTGTTGCGCGGGCTGGGATGCGGCAGCGGCAGCGTCGCGGCGTCGAAATCGCGCCAATGCCGGACCGTTTCGGTGAGCGTGCGATGCGGCGTGTCGAGATGCCAGTTCATCGCATATTGGCCGATCACGAGGGTCAGCCGGATATCGGGAAGCTGCGCCAGCAGTCTGTCGCGCCAGGTTTCGGCGCAGATCGGCGGCGGGGGCAGGTCGCCCGATTTCCCCTTGCCCGGATAGCAGAAGGCCATGGGCAGGATCGCGATCCGCGCCGGATCGTAAAAGACCGTGCGATCGACACCCATCCAGTCGCGCAGCCGTTCGCCGCTGGCGTCGTCGAAAGGAATGCCGCTCGCCTGGACCTTCCGGCCCGGCGCCTGGCCGGCAACGAGGATGCGCGCGCGCGGGTCGGCCTGGAAGACCGGCCTTATCGGGTCGGGGATCGCGCCCGCGCACAGGCGGCAGGCGCGGGCACCCGCGAGCGGATCGTTGCCCGTCATGGCCAACGCTTTCCGGCTTGCGGCGGCCGAATGCAAGCCGGCCTGCGCGGGCGGGCCCCTAGAAACGCATACCGATCTCGATGCCGTACAGCGCCGGTTCGCCCGCGATGAAGGTCGGCGTGCCGAAGGCCCCGCCGGTGTTGCCCGCGTCGATCAGATAGTCCTCGTCGAACAGGTTGCGCGCGAAGCCGACGATCTCGTAGCGGCCGTCGCCGAAGCTCACGCCGCCGCGCAGGTTCACCAGCACATAACCGTCTTCGCTCGTGAGCGGCGTATTGGGCACTTCGAAGAAGACGCGGCTCTGATAGGTCACCGTCGGCGTCAGGAAGAATTCCGCGCCGTCGGAAATATCGATGGCGAACTGGGCGCCGGCCGATGCCGAATGTTCGGGCTGGAGCCGGAACCGGCTGCCGACGAACTGGGTCGCGCCGCCCGCCGCCGGAGCGTCGATCTCGGCATCGATATAGGCATAGTTGGCGAACAGCCTGAGCTCGGGGACCACCTGATAGGCGGCCTCGACCTCGACGCCGAAATTGCTGGCTTTGCCGGCATTGACCGGCACGATCTGGCCGGTGCCTTCCTCGAAGAAGCTTGTCTGGAAATTCGAATAGTCCTGGTAGAAGACGCCGACCGATCCGAAAAAGCCATCGATATCGGCCTTGATGCCGCCCTCGTAGTTCCAGACGCGCTCGCTCGCGACGAGCGTGACATCCGGCACCGTGCCGCCGGCCGTCGCCAGGGCGCTGAGATCGATGACCGGCGCGCGGCGGCCCTTGGAGACCGTGGCGTAGACATTGATGTCGTCCGTGATCCGGTACAGCGCGTTGAAGCGCGGCAGCCAGGCGTCGAAACTGTCCTCCGCGCTGAACGTCGCGCCGTTGGTATCGGCCGCGCCGAGCAGCGCGACGCCGGGCGCCCCGAAACCGGCGAAGATCGCGCTGCCCGGCTGGGTAGCGCTGTAGCTCGAGCGGCGCTCCTCATAGACGTAGCGCAGGCCGGCGGTCAGTTCGAGCCGGCCGAGATCGAGCGTGCCGTCGGCGAAGACCGAATAGCTGCTGTTCTTGCCGCCATTCTGGAACACGCTTCGATAGGGGAGGACCGTGGCTCCGCCGCCGGTGAGGAGCGCCGTGGCGAGCGGGGCGTTCAGCGTCCCGTCCGCCGCGACGCAGGGATCGGCGCCGCCGAGCGCGGCGGACAGATTGGCCTGGATCGGCGCGAAGGCGCCGAACGGCGCGCAGGCAATATAGGTGCCTTCGTCGGTGGAGAAGGGGACGCGCTGCGTTCCGTCCTCGTGGAAGAGGTTGAAGCCCGCAAAGCCGCGGAACCGGTCGCCGTCATAGGTGATGCGGGTTTCATGGCTCATCTGTTCGCCTTCGGCATCCTCGGCGAATTCGAGATAGAAGAGCGCCGAACCGTCCGCGTCGAAGGTCTCGAGGCTGTCGAACCGGCGATAGCCGGTGATCGACGTGAGCGAGAGGGTGTCGGTGAGCGGCGCGTTGAAGGTCAGGCTGGCGTCGAACACCTCGCGCTCGAGCCCGAGATCGCGGATGCCGAGCACGGTTTCGCTGAACGGCGAGCCGCCGAGTTCGGCGAAACTGAACGGGCTGGTGTCGCCGCCGGTCGGCGGGATCGATCCCGACTTGAACGCCGTGCCGCTGTTGCGCTGCTGTTCGTATGTGAGGACGAGGTCGATCGTGCTGTCGTCGGTCGGGAAGATGCGGAGCGATCCCCGGAGGCCGAACTGTTCGATGCCGTTGAGATCGTCCTGGTCGATGCCGACGATCGCCTCGCTGGCCGTGCCCGGCTCGCCGGCGACGTTGCGGATATAGCCGTCGCGTTCCTTGTAGACGAAGGCGAGCCGGGCGGCGATGTCGTCGCTGCCGCCGTTGATCATGCCGTTCAGCTCGATCGCGTCGTAATTGCCGTAGGAGGCGGAGAAGGCTGCCCCCAGATCGGCCGTCGGCCGGGCGGTCACGACCGAAAGCGCGCCGATAGTCGCCGCGGTGCCGAACAGGGTCGCCTGCGGGCCCTTCACCACCTCGATCCGCTCGATGTCGAACAGATCGAAATAGGAGCCGCGCGACCGCGAGACGTCGATGCCGTTATAATAGATGGTCACGCGCGGCGCGATCTGGGCGCTGCCGGAGTCCGATGTGATGCCGCGGATGACGAAGCCCGGATTGTTGGCGCTCTGCTCCTGGATGTTGAGGCCCGGGACGAAGGCCGAGAGTTCGTCGAACTCGTCGATCCCGATATTTTCGAGCGTCTCGCCCGAATAGGCGGTGACGGTCAGCGGAACGTCGGTGATCGCCTCTTCGCGCTTCTGCGCGGTGACGACGATCGGCGCGTTGGCGACGATCGCGTCGGCAGCGGCATTGCCTTGCGCCAGCGCGCTCGTGCTGCTGGTGCCCAAAAGCAGGGCGGCAACGGCGAAATGGGGAATGC
This sequence comes from Parasphingopyxis sp., assembly GCF_052168275.1. Lineage (GTDB taxonomy): Bacteria > Pseudomonadota > Alphaproteobacteria > Sphingomonadales > Sphingomonadaceae > Parasphingopyxis. Next base: position 21,923 of record NZ_JBQLZM010000103.1, read on the forward strand.
GGGTCATGGACATGGCTTTCTCTTCTCGGGGATCGGGCGGTTGTGGACCGCCGGGAGCGAGACGATGCCTAGCCGTGAATTGATGCCGTTATGTTGCAGTGCAATGTCGCTTTCGGGACATCGTTCGCCGATGCGGCGAATGGAGGTCCCGTCGCGCGTCCGAGGCTATTCGATCGTACTCCGGCTTTCTTGCCGCTATCATATGTTGCTGTCCGTCCTTGCGCCGATGTGCCGAGACGGGATCGGTCGGGGAGTCCCGCAAATGAGCGCCAGACGATTTGCACGGAGATTCAACCGACCGGAACCATTGACCGCCTGCCGGACCGTCGCTATATCGCCGCCCGTACCGAGGATCGGTGGTGGGGGTTCAGCCCAGACGCGATTCGACATGGTACGAGAGCTTGAACATTGCCATTGGCGTGTATGGGGCCTTGCGGAGCCGCTAGCGGTTGCCGGAAGGCCTTTGTGCGTTTCCGGCTTCCGGCGAAATCCGGTGCGGAAAATGCGCGGCGTGCCCTGGCAAAGTAACTGAATAAAGGTGAAGGGCTTCATGCCGACGATCAATCAGCTGGTTCGCAAGGGCCGCACGCCGCAAAAGGCGAAATCGAAAGTGCCCGCGATGGAGGCGAACCCGCAGAAGCGGGGTGTTTGCACGCGCGTCTATACCACGACCCCGAAAAAGCCGAACTCGGCTCTGCGCAAGGTTGCCAAGGTCCGCCTGACCAACCAGCGCGAAGTCATCAGCTATATTCCGGGCGAGGGGCACAATCTGCAGGAGCACTCGGTGGTGCTGATCCGCGGCGGTCGTGTGCGCGACCTTCCCGGCGTCCGCTATCACGTGCTGCGCGGCGTTCTCGACACGCAGGGCGTGAAGGACCGCAAGCAGAGCCGTTCGAAATACGGCGCCAAGCGCCCCAAATAACTGATTGATCGAAGAGGTCTAACGATATGTCTCGTCGTCGCCGTCCCGAAAAGCGGGAAATTCTGCCGGATCCCAAATTCGGGGATGTGGTCCTGTCCAAATTCATGAACAACCTGATGTATGACGGCAAGAAGTCCGTCGCCGAAGGCATCGTCTATGGCGCGCTCGACCAGGTCGAGGCGAAGTCCAAGGCCGATCCGATGCAGGTGTTCCACGACGCGCTCAACAACATCAAGCCGGGCGTCGAGGTCCGCAGCCGCCGGGTCGGCGGCGCGACCTATCAGGTGCCGGTCGAGGTGCGTCCCGAGCGCGCCCAGGCGCTGGCCATCCGCTGGCTGATCGGCGCTGCGCGCAGCCGTGGCGAAAACACCATGGCCGCACGGCTGTCGGGCGAGCTGCTCGACGCTTCGAACAATCGCGGCAATGCGGTGAAGAAGCGCGAAGACACGCACAAGATGGCCGAAGCCAACCGCGCCTTCTCGCACTACCGCTGGTAGCACACACTATATAATGAGCGGCCCGAAGGCCGTTACTGGAGCAAATTGAAATGGCCCGCGATACCTCGATCGACATGTATCGGAATATCGGCATCATGGCGCACATCGATGCCGGCAAGACGACGACGACCGAACGCATCCTCTACTACACCGGCAAGTCCTACAAGATCGGCGAAGTCCATGACGGCGCCGCCACGATGGACTGGATGGAGCAGGAGCAGGAGCGCGGGATCACGATCACGTCGGCGGCCACCACGTGCTTTTGGAAGGACCACCGCATCAACATCATC
>NZ_JBQLZM010000104.1:0-4594 GCF_052168275.1 Parasphingopyxis sp.
GATGGCCGGAGCGGGGCTGTCGGTGATCGCCATCGTGGCGCTGCTGATCGGCCGCCATTGGCGCCGCCTGCTATGGCCCGTGCTCGCGGTGATCGTCGCGGCCGGCTTCGTCGGCTATGTGTCGTACAGCTTCGGCAAGGCGGCGACGGTGCCGCCGATCCACGACATCACGACCGACCTCTCCAACCCGCCGACCTTCGAAACGCTGACCTTGCGCGCCGACAATCGCGATATCGTTCCCGATGGCGGCCGCGCGGACCTCGCGGACCTCGACAATGCCGCCCGCTGGCGGCGCTGGCACGAAGAGGCCTATTACGATATCCGGCCGATCCTCGTCCCGGTCCCGGTGCCCGAAGCGGTCGCGGCGGCCGAACGGCTCGTCGAGCGGCGCGGCTGGGATCTCGCGGCCGCCGACCCCGCGACGGGCCGGGTCGAGGCGACCGACACCGTGTCGATCTACCGTTTCAAGGACGATGTCGTCCTGCGGATCACGCCCAATCCCAATGGCGAGGGAAGCGTGGTGCATATGCGTTCGGTCAGCCGGGTGGGCGTCAGCGATCTCGGGGTCAACGCCGATCGCGTCCGCGCCTTTCTCGACGATCTGGCAGCGGAAACCGGCGTCTAGCGTCGCGCGTCAGGCGGCGCGCAGTTCCTCGAGGAAGGAGGCCGTCGCGTCGCGCAGCGCATCGGCCTGCTCGGCCAGGCTCTCGGCGGTCTTGCTGACGTCGGCGCTCAGCGTTCCGCTGTCGCGCGCCGCGCCGGCGACGCGCTGGATGTTTTTCTGGACATCGTCGGTATCCTGGGCGGCCTGAATGCTGTTGTCGCCGATGTTCCGCGTCGCTTCGCGCTGCTGCATCACGGCCGACGCGATCGAGTTCGAGATTTCCGTGATCCCGCCGATTTCGCGCGTCGCCTTGGTCATCGCCCCGACCGCCTGTTGCACGGCCTCGTCGATTTCGCGCAGCTGACGATCGACATTGTCGGTCGCGTCGGTGGTCTGCTGGGCCAGCGTCTTGACCTCCTGCGCGACGATGCTGAACCCGCGGCCGGCTTCGCCGGCGCGGGCGGCCTCGATCGTGGCGTTCAGCGCGAGCAGGTTGGTCTGGCCGGCAATCTCGGAGATCAGCGCGACGATCTTGCCGATTCCCTGGGTGCGTTCGAGCAGGACCTTCATCGCCGCATCGCTTTCGCGGGCCGCCTCGGCGACCGTGGTGTTCAGGGACAGCCCGTTGCCGATCTGTTCGGAAATCTCGCTGACCGATGCGTCGAGCTGCTGGACCGCGCTCGCGACCTGCTGGACGGCGGCATTGGCGCCCGCCGCGCGCTCGGACACTTTGGACGCGTCGGCGCTGGTCTCGCCCGAAAGCCGGGCAAGGTCGGAGGAGGAGGTGTCCAGCATCGCGATCGCTTCGCCGAGCCCGGTCGCGACCTTGACGACCGACTGCTTGAAGCGTTCGCCGAGCGCGAGCAGTTCCTTGTGCCGCTGTTCGGTCATTTTCTCGCGTTCGGCGAGCAGCGATCGTGCGCTGTCCACCTCGCGCGTCCGCTCGGTTTCCACCCGCTGCCGCTCGGCCTCGAGCAGCGAGCGGCGTTCGGTTTCCGATCGCGTGAGTTTCTCCATCGCCATGCTGTTGGCGACAAGCTGGCTCGACTGGTCGACCACCGTGCGTGCGAGCATCAGCAGCAGAACGACGAGCAGCGGAAACAGGATCCACTGGCTCGCGGCATCGCGCAGCACGATGTTGAGAACGAAGTCGATCGCGATCGGCAGCGAGAAGCAGGCAAAGGCGGAGGGGAGGGTGATGAACATCAGCGCGCCCGTGCAGATGAGTCCGACCTGGAGGGTCAGCACCATCGACCGGGTCTGCTCGGGACTGCCGTCATAGAGCGCGCTCAGGAACAGGCTCCATCCGATCGCCGCGACGAGCGCGTTGATACAGATCATCAGCGCCAGCCGCCTGGGATCGTCTATCTTCGCTTCGATGCCTTTGACGGAAAAACTCATCAGGCCGAATATCGAGCTTGCGACGATTACCGCCGCCCCGGCGATGAGCAGGCCGAGATTGGGCGTGTCGGAATAGAGGAAGACGAGCAACGGCATGAAGGCCAGCGCCGCCGGCAACAGGCTGTAATAGGAGCGCGCCGCCGACCGGATCTGGCTCTGAAGCGCGCGATACCGGAATGTGTCGGGGCGTGCGCCGACCCGGACAAGCTCGCGCGCATAGAAACGCGGGTTGTCGGACCAGTATTTGTGAGCAGCGCTGTCGCTTCGTTCCGCCAATGGCCTCGCCCCACATCGATAATCGCCGATTTTAGCGCCTGGCGGGTAAAAAAGCTGTTAACCAACGGAGCGGTCAGCCGATCGTCGTCCAGTCGAAAGGCAGGGTGATGTCGAGAGCCGGAACGCCATCGGGCATCGGATATTTGAGACCGTTGCCGCAATTGAACAGCACGGCCCGGTCGCCGGGCCGCACCTGACCGGTCTCGAGGGCCTTGAGATAGCCGGCGACGGTGGCCGCGCCTTCGGGACACAGCAGCAACCCCTCTTCGCGCGCGACGCGGGCGCGGGCGCCGAAAATCGATTGCTCGTCCACGGCGATCGCGAACCCGTCCGATTCCCGCAGGGCGCGCAGGATCAGGAAATCGCCCAGCGCGGCCGGCACGCGGATCCCGGCGGCGCCCGTCGCCGCGTTTTCCCAGCGTTCGGCCGTGTCCGCGCCGGCGTTCCAGGCGCGGACGATCGGCGCGCACCCCTCGGCCTGCACGGCGACCATGCGCGGGCGCTTCGATCCGATCAGGCCCACGGCTTCGAGTTCGGCGAACGCCTTCCACATGCCGATCAGGCCGGTGCCGCCGCCGGTCGGGTAGAAGATGACGTCCGGCACCTCCCAGCCCAGCTGCTCGGCGAGTTCGATGCCCATCGTCTTCTTGCCTTCGACGCGATAGGGCTCGCGCAGGGTCGCGACGTTGAACCAGCCCATCTCCTCTTCGCCCGCATGGACGAACTTGCCGCAATCGTCGATCAGCCCGTTGCAGCGCCAGACCTTGCCGCCCTGCAGCGCGGTTTCGCGGACATTCACGTCGGGCGTGTCCTCGGGGCAGAATATGAAGCTTTCGAGCCCCGCGCGGCTGGCATAGGCGCTGGCGGCGGCGCCCGCATTGCCGTTGGTCGGGATCGCGACGCGGCGGACGCCGAGCTCCTTGGCCATGGCGATCGCCATCGCGAGGCCGCGGGCCTTGAACGAGCCCGTCGGCAGGCGGCCTTCGTCCTTGACCAGTATTTGCCCGTCGGAAAGGCGGTTCAGCGGGATCAGCGGGGTGAAGGTTTCGCCGAGGCTGGCGATATTGGCCGCGTCCCGGACCGGCAGAAGTTCGCGATATCGCCAGAAATTGTCCGGGCGCCCGGCGAAACTGGCCTTCGTGAGCGAATTGCGAAGCGCGTCGAGATCGTAGCGGGCGAACAGCGGCGCGCCGGCCGGCGAGAGATTGTGGAGACGCCCGGCTTCCACCGTCTCGCCCGTCCGCGTGCATTCAAGATGCGTAATATGGCTGGCTGTCACGCGGTTGCGTCCCGATCGTCGTTTGGCCGTTTATCGTTCCCACGCCCTTAGCGCCTGTCGGGCGGATAAAAAAGAATGCTCCCCCGCGCGATGGCGGGAGAGCATTCCGAAATGCGACAAACCGGTCGTCTAGCGCTTCGAGAACTGGAAGCTCTTGCGCGCCTTGGCCCGGCCGTATTTCTTGCGTTCGACGACGCGGCTGTCGCGGGTCAGGAACCCGGCGGCCTTCATCGTGCCGCGCAGTTTAGGCTCGTAGCGGGCAAGCGCCTGGCTGATGCCGTGCTTGACCGCGCCGGCCTGGCCCGAAAGCCCGCCGCCCTTGACGGTCGCGACGATATCGTACTGGCCGCGGCGTTCGGAGATATCGAACGGCTGGTTGATGACCAGGCGCAGCGAAGGCCGCGCGAAATATTTGGACTGGTCGCGGCCGTTGACCGTGATCATGCCCTTGCCCGGCTTGAGCCAGACGCGGGCGACCGCGTCCTTGCGGCGGCCGGTCGCATAGGCGCGGCCCAGATCGTCGATCTCCTGCTCGCGCAGCGGCGTTTCCTCGACCGGAGGAGCCGCTTCTTCGACCGTTTCGGCGGCCTCGTCGGCGGCCGTTTCGGTCACCGCTTCCGCTTCGGCGGCAGGCTTTTCTTCGGTCTTGGTTTCGGCTTCAGCAGCCTCGGTGATCTCTTTCAGATCGGAGAGGGATTTCTTGTCGGCCATTATGCGCCCACCTTGTTCTTGCGATTGCGGGAAGCGAGATCGATCGTCTCGGGCTTGAGTGCCTCGTGCGGATGCTCGGCGCCCGGGAAGACGCGCAGGTTGCGCATCTGCTGACGGCCCAGCGGACCGCGCGGGATCATCCGCTCGACGGCTTTCTGAAATACGCGCTCGGGGTGCTTACCCTCGAGGATGCGTTCCGGCGTCGTTTCCTTCAGGCCGCCCGGATAACCGGTATGCTTATAATAGATCTTGTCGGTCGTCTTGTTACCGGTGAAGCGGGCCTTCGCGGCGTTGATGACGATGACATTGTCGCCGCAATCGAC
>NZ_JBQLZM010000105.1:0-35095 GCF_052168275.1 Parasphingopyxis sp.
GCTGGAGCGGATGGAGGAAATCGAGATTGCCGTCCGCATAGTTGAGGATCGGATAGTAGATGAAGCCCCTGCCCTCGTCGCGCATCAGCAGCTCATAGGCATATTCGGGGCCGGTCATCCCCGCCGCCTCGGCCCGCGCCGCGACGCTCTCCTCCGCGGTAGGCTCATAGTCGAAGCCGTCCATCATCTCGAACTGTACCGGCCAGCCATTGGCGATCACCACGAGCAGCGGCAGCAGGTCCGGATTGGCTTCGCTGAAATCCGATTCCTCCGCGATCATCCGCTCGCGGAAATCGTGATCCTTCAGTTTTGCGAGTTTCTCCTCCCAAGGCAGCTCGGCGATTTCCTTCCACGCCGGCTTGAACAGGAAAGGATGGACGGTGCCCTGCCAAGCCATGATGATCCCGTTGCCGCGCAGCGCGATCTGGGCGACGATATTCGCGCCCTTCGCATTCTCCTCGGCGGTCGCTGCGATCTGCTCGTCGAGCGACATTTCCTTGGCGATCGACTGCAGCGCGGCGAAGGTGACGGGAAGCCCGGTCTCGCGGGAAAGGTCGCCCATCCAGCCGAATTCGTCCCATTCCCGCTTCATGTCGGAGGCCATTTCGAAAACCCCGTAACCCACACGTCCCATCGCGCGGCCGATCCCGATCAGTTCCTCCTTGGTCGCCGTCGTGCCCGGCACCAGTTCGCCGTCGACATCGCGGTGCAGGATCGTGCGCGACGTCGAAAAGCCGAGCGCGCCGGCGCGTAGCCCTTCCTCAACGATCGCCGACATCCGCTCGATATCCTCGTCGGTCGGCACCGCGCCCGGCTTTTCACGATCGCCGAGCACATAAGCGCGGATCGCGCCGTGCGGCACGTGCGTCGCGACATCGACGGTGCGCGGCATTTCCTCGAGCGCATCGAGATATTCGGGGAAGCTTTCCCAGTTCCACGTCATACCCTCGGCGAGAGCGGTGCCCGGGATATCCTCGACGCCTTCCATCAGGCCGATCAGCCAGTCATGCTTGTCGGGCTTGGCGGGCGCGAAGCCGACGCCGCAATTGCCCATCACGACCGTCGTCACGCCGTGCCAGGAGGAGGGCGCCATCTCGTCGTCCCAGGTGGCCTGGCCGTCATAATGGGTGTGGATATCGACGAAACCGGGTGCGACCACCTTGCCCGCGGCATCGATCTCCTCGCGTCCCGGCTCGCTCACGTCGCCGATCTGCGTGATCAGATCGCCATCGACCGCGATATCGGCGGTGAAGGGTTCGCCGCCCAGCCCGTCGACGACCATGCCGTTCCGGATGACCAAGTCGTGCATCAAAGTCTCTCCCGATTTTTTTGCTTTACGTGAACGTTAGCAGAAAAGCGCCGACGCTGCTACGCTGTCAAAATGGAGAATGAATTCAGCTGGAGCCCGGAACCGGAAAGCGGCATCGCGATGCGCTGGATCGAGGCGAACGGCCAGCGTTTCGAGCTGGCCGAGGCCGGAGCTACGGAAAATGGTGGCGACCGGCTCGCGCTCTGCCTGCACGGCTTTCCCGAACTCCATTACAGCTGGCGCCACCAGATGCCGCTGCTCGCCGAGCTCGGCTATCGCGTATGGGCGCCGAACCTGCGCGGCTATGGCGGGTCGAGCCGGCCGGACGGGATGAAAGCCTATCGCCTCGAAAATCTCGTCGCCGATGTCGCCGGCCTGATCGACGCGAGCGGCGCGACGGAGGTGACGCTGATCGCGCATGACTGGGGCGCGATCATCGCCTGGCAGTTCGCCATCCAGCAGATCCGCCCGCTCCATCGGCTCGTGATCATGAACGTGCCGCATCCGCTGTGCGCCCGGCGCGAACTGAAGCATTGGCGGCAGCTGCGAAAAAGCTGGTACATGTTCTTCTTCCAGATCCCGCGGCTGCCCGAACGGATGCTGGGCCGCAACGGGGCCGCCCCGATCGCACGAATCTTCCGCGAATCCGCCGTCAACAAACACCTCTTCTCGCGCGAAATCGTCGAGCCCTATCGAACCGCCGCCGCCCGGCCCGGCGCGCTTACCGCGATGATCAACTATTACCGGGCGCTGTTCCGGACGCCCGATGTCCGGCAGATCGGCGACGGCACGGTTTCGGTGCCCACGCTGATATTGTGGGGCGAACAGGACCTCGCGATCGACATCCACTGCCTCGACGGAACGGATCAGTATGTGCCCGACCTGACCGTGCGGCGCTTCCCCGATGCGTCGCACTGGGTGCAGCAGGATGTGCCCGACCAGGTCAACGCCGAACTGCGCGCCTGGCTGACGCGCTAGCCGCGCGCGGCAATCATCTCTTCGATCGCGACGAACTTTTCGCGCGGGGAACCCTCGCGGGCGCGCCCGGCCTCGGCCTCCTCGATCTTCTTCCAGTCGCGGAAGGTGACGACGTCGACATCGCGCTCGGCGAGCAGCGCATCGAGCCCCGCCCGCCCCTTCTTGCCGCCGCCCTCGCCGATATCCTCGGCGATCAGGTCGACGACCGCATAGCCGTCCGGCCGGTTGGTGCCGATCGTGCCCGTCGGGCCGCGCTTGGCCCAGCCGACGCAATAGAGGCCCGGCATGATCCGGCCCTCGTCATTGGCGAACCGGCCCCGGCCATGCTCGAACGGAACGCCTTCGATCGGCGGCGTGCGATAGCCGATACAGGTCACGACCAGCGAAGCGGGGATCGTGTACGTCTCGCCCGTGCCCCGGCTGCGAAGCTCGGCATCGAGTTCGGTCCGCTCGACGACGACGCGTTCGACCTTGCCGTCGCCCTCGATCCGCACCGGCGCGGCGAAGAAATCGAAATCGATCTCGATGCTCTTGTCGGCGCGGAAGGATTCGGGGATCGCGGCGAATTCGCGCAGGAAGGTCACCGATTTGCGCATTCCGGGCTCGAGCAGCGCATCCGCGCCCTCCTCCGGCAGGTCGTCGGGGTCTACCCGCGGCGCCGCGCGTTCCAGCCGGCCGAGTTCGCCCAGTTCCTTGGGCGTCATCGCGATCTGGTGCGGCCCGCGCCGGCCGAGCAGGGTGACATGCTCGGTCTTCGCCCGCTCGAGCTGCTCATAGGCGTGGAGCACGATATCCGAACCGGCGAACTCGTCGGGCGTCTTCGACAATACCCGCGCCACATCGAGTGCGACATTGCCATTGCCGATCACCACGACATGCGTGCCGTCGAGCGGCGGATCGGCCTCGGCGAAATCGGGATGACCGTTATACCAGCCGACAAAGGCGGCGCTGCCGAACACGCCGGGCAGGTCCGCGCCCGGGATGTCCAGCGGGCGGTCGAGCGGCGCGCCCGTCGCCAGGATCACCGCGTCGTAGAACTCCTGCAGTTCCTCGATGCTGACCTGTGTGCCGATCGTGAGGTTGCCGACGAAGCGGACATTCTCGGACAGCGCGACCTTCTCATAGCGCCGCGCGACATTCTTGATCGACTGGTGATCGGGCGCGACGCCGAACCGGATCAGTCCGTAAGGGACGGGAAGCCGATCGATCATGTCGACGCATACATCGTCCCCGAACAGCTTCTGCGCGGCCTCGGCCGAATAATAGCCTGCCGGCCCGGAACCGATAATCGCGATATGCCGCATGTCCAGTCAGTCCCTCCGCTCGATATATGGCGGGATGCTAACGGGCTTTGCGGGCGAGGCAAGCAAAAGGGGCATGCGGCCTGTTGGCCACATGCCCCGCCCCCCAATGGTCCCGGCTCGCGCTACTGCGCGACCGGTGCCTGTGCGGCAACTCCGCCGAGCTGGGCCACCAGGTCGGTATAGGCATCGAGATAGGCGGCCGCGACGACCTGGCCGATCTCGGTATTTTCATACGTTCCGACGCCGAGACCGCCGCCGAGGCTGCCGAAGATCCCGCCGCCGCCGAACAGGCCGGCCGAAAAGCCGGTATCGGTCTGGCGGTGATAGCCTTCGGTCAAACGTAGCGTCTCCGTGGTCCGCGCGTTGACGAGCGTCAGCGAAACGTTTGCTTCCTTGCGCCGGGTGTTGATGCCGAGGCCGGTGCCGCCGAGCGTGCTGCCGAAGATGCCGCCAAAGGCACCGCCGATATTGAAACCGCCGGAATCGCGGTTCGTCGCGATGATGTCCGGGATGATGAAGAAGTCGGCGGCCCGCACCTGCCCGCCGCCGAAATTCGATCCGGCCTGCAGGTCGCCATTGTCGGCAAGCGCGCGTTCCAGATTCCGGCTCCTGAGACCGCGGCCGCGATCGACGATCGTAAAGCAGCCTGACCGCAGCACGAGCAGGTTGATCACGGCTTCCGGACTGTCGAGATCGTAACGCTGCCACCAGTTGTCGTCCGGCTCGACGATCGAGATGGCACCGATCGGCCGGGCGCAGGTCGGCAGTTCGGCCCGCTGACTGTGCGATCCGCGGTCCGCCGATGCCGGAGCGGCCGCCATGGTCACGGCGGCTATGGCGGCGATTGAAGCGATGGTCTTCCACATGATTCAGTCTCCTTTAATTTTCCGGTTCCTATTCTCAGACCCGTATCGAACCGTTCCGCAGGGTGGTTATCGCCGGAAAGACAGGCACGAGCAGTGACTCGGATCACGGTTTTCGAGAGAGGGATCGCCCATAAGAAAGGCCGAAAATCTTGATATTTTCGCGCATTACAGCTAGTCGGAACTTCGTTGGGGAGAAAAAAATGCAGATCAGGATCGGCGCCAGGAGCGTTGCAGCAGCGGTTTTCGTGACTGCTCTGGCCGCGCAGCCAGTGGCGGCATTTCAGTTCGGCGGGATCTTGGGCGGTCGCTCGTCCAGTTCCAGCGACGATACCAATCATTGCGATACGGCGGGCGAGTCGGCCGGCCGGTCGATCATCGGCGGACTGCTGGGCAGCGCGGCGCGGTCGATCGGCATTCCGACCTTCGTGCCGTCCACCCAGTTCGCCGATACGCTGGCCACCGAAATCGCCTGCCGGCTGAGTCCGGAAGAGCAGGAAAAGGCGGCAGCGGCGACCGCCGAAGTCACGCGCAGCGGCGAGATCGGTTCGACCGCCGAATGGACCAGCGATACCCGCGACGGCGTGCGCGGGCGATCGACGGTAACCGGCCGCAGCCAGCGGGCCGGCGGCGGCGACTGCCTGCAGGTGACCGACGTCGTCATCGTCGATGGCGAGGAAACCACCGTGCCCAAGACGATGTGCCGCGTTCCGCCGCAAACGCGGTATGTGCTGGCGGCGTAAATCGTGAAGCGTTTCCGGTCCTATCTCGCGCTCGGCGCCGCCATGCTCTGCGCCGGCGCGGCGCCCGGCGCGCAATCGGAGAATCGTAATCCGACCTGTCCGGCCTCGCCCAACTGGGCGGCCAACCAGGTCATGACCCTGACGCCGCTCGATCGCGGCGGCCAGCGCGTCCTGCTCGCCGAGGGCATGATCACCGCGGGCCTCGCCAACCGGCTGCGCGACGCGCTGAACGCCGACGACGAGATTTCCGAAATCTGGCTGCGCTCGCCCGGCGGCGACGCCTATGCCGGCAACGAAGCCGGCCGGATGCTGCGCACCGAATTCCCCGGCATCGTGACCCGGATCCCGTCGGGCTGGGCGTGTTTCTCCGCCTGCAATTTCGTGTTCATGGGCGGCATGGTGCGGATCGTCGAACCCGAGGGCCAGTTCATGGTCCATATGTTCACCCACACCGGCAATCGCGACGCGATCCGCCAGGAAGTGGAGGCGGGAACCGATAATACGGTCGCGTTGATCGGGGAGATCGAGCAGTCGAGCGCCCAGCTCGCGACCGAGGACAACGATTTCCTGATCCGCATGGGGGTTTCGCGGCGGCTGCTCAGCGAAGTCATGTATGCGACCCAGGCGGTCGGCGACGGCGAAACGCGCCGCTGCCTGACCCAGGACGAGGCGTACGATTATAACGTCGCCAATGTCCGCGAATAGCCGCGCCCCGTTCTGCCGGAAGTGATTGCCGCGCGGGCTGCCCGTGCTAAAGGGCGCGGGAAATGACCGACCTTTCCAAAATCCGCAACTTCTCGATCATCGCGCATATCGACCATGGGAAGTCGACCCTGGCCGACCGCCTTATTCAGCAAACCGGCGGTTTGTCTGAACGCGAAATGTCCGAGCAGGTGCTCGACAATATGGATATCGAGCGCGAGCGCGGGATCACGATCAAGGCCCAGACCGTCCGCCTCCATTACACCGCGCAGGACGGCGAGACCTACGAACTGAGCCTGATGGACACGCCCGGCCATGTCGACTTCGCCTATGAGGTCTCGCGCAGCCTCGCCGCCTGCGAGGGCGCGCTGCTCGTCGTCGACGCCGCCCAGGGCGTCGAGGCGCAAACGCTCGCGAACGTGTACCAGTCGATCGAGCATGATCACGAGATCGTCCCCGTCATCAACAAGATCGACCTCCCCGCCGCCGACCCCGAAAAGGTCCGCGCCGAGATCGAGGACATCATCGGCATCCCGGCCGCTGGCGATTGGAAAGACGGGGGGGCGGTCCTCGCCAGCGCCAAGACCGGCGAGGGCATCGAAGACATACTCGAAGCGCTCGTCCAGCGCATCCCGCCCCCCACCGGCGACCGCGACGCGCCGCTCAAGGCCATGCTCGTCGACTCCTGGTACGACCCCTATCTCGGCGTCGTCATCCTCGTCCGCGTGATCGACGGCGTCCTCAAAAAGGGCCTCCACATCAAGTTCATGCAGAACGGCACGCAGCATCTGGTGGACCGGGTCGGCTGCATGCGCCCCAAGATCGAGCAGCTCGAAGAACTCGGCCCCGGCGAGATCGGCTTCATCACCGCGCAGATCAAAGAGGTCGCGGACACCGCGGTCGGCGACACGATCACGACGGTCAAGAACCCCGCCCCGACCCCGCTTCCCGGCTACAAGGAAGTCCAGTCGGTCGTCTTTTGCGGCCTGTTCCCGGTCGACGCGGCGGATTTCGAGAAGCTGCGCGAATCGATCTCCAAGCTGCGCCTCAACGATGCGAGCTTCACCTTCGAGATGGAGACGAGCGCGGCGCTCGGCCAGGGCTTCCGCGCCGGCTTTCTCGGCCTGTTGCATCTCGAGATCATCCAGGAACGGCTGACCCGCGAATACGATCTCGACCTGATCACGACCGCGCCGTCCGTGGTCTACAAGCTGACCATGACCCATTCGACAGGCTCAGGGCAGTCGGACGTAATAGAGTTGCACAACCCCGCCGATATGCCGGACCCGACCAAGATCGCGCGGATCGAGGAGCCCTGGATCAAGGCGACGGTCTACGTCCCCGACGAGTATCTGGGTCCGATCCTCAAGCTCTGCCAGGACCGGCGCGGCATCCAGAAGCAGCTGACCTATGTGGGCGGCCGCGCCCAGCTCGTCTACGAACTGCCGCTCAACGAGGTGGTGTTCGATTTCTACGACCGGCTGAAGAGCATCAGCCGCGGCTATGCCTCATTCGATTACGAGGCGATCGGCCATCGCGAGGGCGATCTCGTCAAGATGAACATCCTCGTCAACAACGAGCCGGTCGACGCGCTCAGCATGATCGTCCACCGCGCCGCCGCCGAAACCCGCGGCCGCCACATGTGCGAACGGCTGAAGGACCTGATCCCGCGCCATTTGTTCAAGATCCCCATCCAGGCCGCGATCGGCGGCAAGGTCATCGCCCGCGAGACGATCGGCGCGATGCGCAAGGACGTGACCGCGAAATGCTATGGCGGGGATATCACGCGGAAGAAGAAGCTGCTCGAGAAGCAGAAAAAGGGGAAGGCGAAGATGCGGGAGTACGGCAATGTGTCGATCCCTCAGGAAGCGTTTATCGCTGCGCTCAAAATGGGCGAAGAATAACCCCTGATCCGCTCACCCTGAGCCTGTCGAAGGGTCGCTCCGTCTTGTCGACGGCAATGCGGAAGGACAGGGCGTCCGCAGACACCGCCCAAACCCCGCTCACCGCATCGCATTGCTGATCGTGTTGAAGACATCGGCAAGGTTCAGGCCCAGCGACGTAAAGGCGAGGATGGCGGCCAGCGATATCAGCGCCGCGATCAACCCATATTCAATCGCCGTCGCCCCGCGCTCGTCGTGAAGGAATCGCCCCGTCATCGCGCAAACTCCTGTGAGGAAACAGGAATTTAGCGGCCCAGGCGTTACCGGGGCGTTAAGGAAGTGGTCGGAATGGATGCGTTTCGCGGGCGGCGGAGGGCTGGAATGTAAGCTTCCAGCAGGAGGCGTTCGTCGCCGCCCCAAGATAGGCGAGGAAGGCTAGTCACTCAGGCTTGTCCGCTGTAGCCTTGGTGAAGTCGGGAAGGCTTTCATCGCTGCGCTCAAGATGGGGAACGAGGGCTAGTTCGGTCCAGAGGGTTTGTTCTCTGAGTTGCGCGAAAAAGCTTATGCGGCCGGACAGTAACTTTGGCTGAATTGGAAAGGCGCGTATACCGTATTCGGACGTTGGGGTAGAAAGGAACAGAAAATGAAACCTCGGGACCGAGCAAAAGCCGCACTATCAGAACTCGAACAGGCAATATTAGATTATCTCGGCACGAGGCCTACGGGCGCGATAAATAACGAAATCGCGCGAGAACTGAATCTAGAAACCGATTTCGAAGGTCGCCAAAAGAACTATCTGACATATTCTGTATTGGGCGGATTATTGCAGCGTGGACTCGTAGCACGTAAGATTGACGGCAATCGGAAGGCCTTTGTAATAACAGTAGAAGAGAGTGATACTACCCTTTGATTGAAACCTGCATCACCGATGAAAATTTGATGAGGCGATGGTATGCTAAGAAGACGCTCAACTCCAATGACGCAGGCAGTGGCCGATGAAATTCGCCGTTTGAAGAACGAAGAAAATCTCTACAATCATCAGATTGCTGCACGCTTAAACATTAACCAAGGTAGGGTTTCCGAGGTTTTGACAGGCAAAAGATTTCCTGAAATCAAACCCGATCAACGCGATTTATTTGATTGATCATTTTATCTTATCGGCCTCTTGGTAATTAGCGAAACCCAACGATTATATTCGTCTGATTGGTCGGCAGGTTTGTTCTCTAACGCCATAATAGCAGTTCGAATCCGCTCGACACGTACATCTTCATCAAGATCATCAAGATATCGGTAGATCGACAAGATCATTGCGCTCTTGGTCTTAGGAAGTTCTGACTTCATACCGATTGAAATTGCGATGTTGCGAAGATCGGCGTTAGTCGGCTTGGATGGACGTTGATCGAGATATTCCGCAAATGTTTGGGTCGTGGAGGTCAACTCGAGCTGTTTAACATTCGACTTGGTTTTCCGCTTCACTGGCTTACGCCGCGATTTTGATAGCTTTTGATTCTGTGCTTCCTCGGCGAATGAACGCGCAAGCTTTGATATCTCTTCGAACTGATCGGCTACGTATTGCCAGTCAGACTCAGAATGCTCCGCAACCAAACCAGCAATGTTTCTTACGAGCCGTTCCTTTTTCGTCGTCATAGCCCAATCCTCTGGTAAAATTCTCTGGCAAGCCGGGCAAGTTCATTCTTCTTTGTATCTCTAGCATTATTAGTCCAAAAAAGCGGTTGTCCCTTACGAGCACCGGCTGGATAAGAATCCGAATGACCAAGCTCGTGTTCAAAGATAGGAATATCAAATTCGGCCGCTATTCTTTTAACGAAACTCTTCGATTTTCTGTGCTCAGCTTTATCAGAGATATCATTAAAAATGATTCCCAATACGTCCGGGTATTTATCTGACGGATGATCCTTCTTAAATTCATCTATAGACTTGATTAAAAGTGGCAAGCCAATCGTTGATAGAAATTCAGGCTTTACTGGGACTGCAATGTAGTCAGCTGCATAATAAGCAGCCCAAGTAAGTATTGATTCTGTAGGAGAGCAATCCAAAGCTATAAGATCATAATCCCCACGAATATCGTCCAGATTGTCCCGTAAGATATGAGCGCGCTCGGTAGCTAAGCGAACGCTAAAAGCAAGCTCTAGGCGCGCAGGAATAAGATGAAGACAAGATCCATCGTCAAAGTCATTCACGTGTTGTATTAACTCGGAAATTTGGATGGGCGCCTTCCCTGGAACCCGCGGCTTGAATAGATCATCAATCGTTGGCTCGTTGGCATTCAGCAATTCTTCAAAACGCTCCACGCCCAATACATACTGACTGAGATTGAACTGAGGGTCGAGATCGACAAGAAGAACACGTAGATCACGACGAACCGCGCCATACCAGCCTAGATTGGCAGTGAGCGTGGACTTTCCCACTCCGCCTTTCATATTCATCATGGCGACGACAGTGGCTCGCCTCTGGCTTGATTCCGATTCCTCAGTTCGATCGGGTAGCGTAACAGTAAGCTCTTCCCGCTCCGCCCAATCAACGATAGAATCTGTGCTCCAGACCGGGCCGCTCTTCAGATTCGCAATCGGCGCTGGAAAGTCTTCCCGTCGCGACCGCCAGTTCGCTACGTTCTGCTTGGTTACGCCAAGCATATCGGCCACCTCGGCCAATCCCAAAAGCTCCATTAGCCCTAGCCCTCATCCGCATTCGTGAACAAAATCCACGCAAATCTGTGTACAGCGTTAAAGGACTCTTGACAACTTATTATGCCTGATTGTACGAAAAATGTGGAAGCGACCGGGACCCTAGAGTCCCGGTCGCAAACATGGTGATTTGCCTCTCGCCTCGACAGCTCAATGGCAAATCGCTCCTTTTCGAAAGGAGGTGCGTCATGTGGCAAATGACCCGGCTAGGCTGACATGCCCGGCGCGAGCTGGGCCACGCTCAGCACCTGCGCCATTTAGTCCCCATTTGAATTCAAGTCAAAGAAGGAGGCCAAAATGGCCAAAAGACCACCGTGGCACTCGGTTAAGGCGAGTGTCCATCACAACAACACGAACTGCAACACTGGCAATAATATTGAGCGCGAGAATCTCCGGTCAGGAACCGGCGGTAAACCGCTTTGCCGTGAATGCGCAAGCTTGCGGTAGATGTTGTCTGGGAGCGGTGGCTTAATCGTCACCGCTCCTATGCAGTTAACCGCCTCTCCCACTCCCGCCACGCCCGCTCCCTTGCGCTCAGCGCATCCTCGCTCTCCGGTCCGCGCGGCGTGCCACCCAGCGCACTCATGCTGCTGAGCGGCGTGCGCTCCAGACCCCAGGGCCAGGTCAGCGCCGGGTCGCCATGTTTCAGAAAGCCTTTGTGAATCGTCGCGCTCACTCCCCACCCTCCCCCCGCGCCCGGTCCGCGATCGCGCGCAGTTCGGCCTCGTGGCCGCTCTGGTCAAGCAGCTCCTCGCCGCGCTCGGCGGCCTGCCAGGCCTTGTCGCGGATGTCGGCGAGGATGTCGGTGAGCCGGGTGCGCGTGACCTCCTCGCCATCGGCATGGAGCCAGGGGCGGTCCGGATCGCGCTCGCCATTGGCGATGTCCATCAGGTCCTTCGCCCCGCCGCCGGCCTCGATCAGGACCTCGATATGGGTGAGCTGGCGCGCGTAGAAATCGGCGGCGTCGGTATCGCCGGCGCGCCGGTGTTCGCGCTCCATCTGCACGCGGTTGCCATAATGGGCGAGCATGATCACGAGCGCGCGCATGCGATCGGCCTCGCGCGCCTCCCAGTCCTCGCGCGCGCGGGTCTCCGGGGACCGGGTGCCCGCGCCGCCGGGCGCGCCGTAGCGGCCGGGCATCCGGTGCTGGAGCTGCCACATGGTCAGCCGTTCGTTGAAGGTGCGGCGCTCGGCGACCTGCTTGCCGTCATGCATGATCGGGATCGGGACGCCGTGGATCGCGCGGTCGAGCGCGGCGTCGGCGAGGACATGCGTGCCGAAATCGAGCGCCTTTTCCCAGGCGGCGCGGAAGCTCGCGGCGTCGGGATGGAGGCGGAGCTGATAGGCGCCTTCCTTGGCCATGTTGACGGCTTCGGCGGCGCGGGTGACCGAGCCGGTGCGCGCGAGCGCCTCGACAAAGCCGCGCTGCCGCTCGGGTGTCCAGCCGTCGTGGCGCCTGCTCTTGCGGGGGACGGGGGCGAAATCGAGCGCCGGGGCGAGATCGGCGAACGCGCCCTCGCCGAGATAGCCGGTCCGGCGGCAGCGATCGCAGATGACGGGCGTGCGGTTCTTCATGGCCCGGATACAGGGAAGCGAAAATCTCCAACATTGCAACATGCCAGTCGGAATGGCCGGTTAGAGCGGGGCGGCGGGATCGCTGTGCCGGATCTTCGCTTCGCTCGGGCGCGGGATTGGTTCGTCAGGCTCGGTCCGAACGGACGGTCAGGTCGAGGGCAACCGCCCCATCGCCCATTCCGCCGCCTCGCGCACCACTTCGTCCGGATCGTCGAGCAGCGCCCGCACCGGTTCCGCCAGCGCCGCATCGCCGCTGTTGCCCGCCGCGATCAGGCAGTTGCGGACCATCCGGTCGCGGCCGATGCGCTTGATCGGCGAACCGGAAA
The DNA here is from genome assembly GCF_052168275.1 of Parasphingopyxis sp. GTDB lineage: Bacteria > Pseudomonadota > Alphaproteobacteria > Sphingomonadales > Sphingomonadaceae > Parasphingopyxis. Next base: position 12,389 of record NZ_JBQLZM010000105.1, read on the forward strand.
AGACCGCGCGGAATCCCGCATCGTCGAGCGCGAGCAGGTCGGCGAGCCGGGGCGCGGCGAGTTCGGCGCGGGCGGCGAACAGCGTGTTGGCCTCGGCCTGTTCGGCGAACTTGTTCCACGGGCACACGGCCAGGCAGTCGTCGCAGCCATAGATGCGGTTGCCCATCGCCGCGCGGAATTCGTGCGGGATCGGGCCCCGATGCTCGATCGTCAGATAGGAGATGCAGCGCCGCGCATCGAGCCGGTAGGGCGCGGGGAAGGCGTCGGTCGGGCAGGCGGCCTGGCAGGCGGTGCACGAGCCGCAACGGTCCTCGCCCGGCGCGTCGGGCCCGAGATCGAGCGTCGTGTAGATCGCGCCGAGGAACAGCCAGTTGCCGTGCTCGCGCGAGAGAAGGTTCGTATGCTTGCCCTGCCAGCCGATGCCCGCGGCTTCCGCGAGCGGCTTCTCCATCACCGGCGCGGTATCGACGAACACCTTCACGTCCGCCGCCGCGCCCTGCTTCGCCGCCTCGGCGACCAGCCAGCGCGCCAGCCGCTTCAGCCCCTTCTTGACGATGTCGTGATAGTCCCTGCCCTGCGCATAGACGGAGATCCGCCCGATATCGGCCGCGTCTTCGAGCCGCAGCGGGTCCTCCTTCGGCGCATAGCTCATGCCGAGCATCACCAGCGAGCGGACTTCGGGCCACAGCGCCCTGGGCCGTTCGCGGTGATGCGCGCGGCTTTCCATCCATGCCATTTCCCCATGCGCGCCCGACGCCAACCAGTCGCGCAGCCGCCGGGCCGTTTCCGGCGCGGCGTCGGCGGGCGCGATGCCGCAGGCCGCGAAGCCTTCGGTCAAGGCTTGCGCCTTGAGGCGTTGGGAGAGGCGGGCCTTATCCATCGCCACCTCTCTTATCGTCATGCCGAACGGGTTTCAGCATCCACGTTTCCCTCCGGATTATCGAAGCGAGTCGAGGGGCGGACACTGGAACAAGTTCAGGGTGACGGAAAGGGGGATGGGGACCGGGCGGGCCGATTTGAGGCTATTCTCTTAACCATCGCCCGGCTAAGGGGCGGGGCATGGCATCCGGTCTCGCCCTTTCCGCAACGCAACTGGTCAAGGATTTCGGCGCGAAACGCGCGGTCGACGGCGTCGACATCGCGGTGCCGCGGGGCAGCATCTACGGCATTCTGGGGCCCAACGGCGCGGGCAAGACGACGACCCTCCGGATGCTGCTCGGCATCATCGATCCCGATAGCGGCAAGCGCGAGCTGCTCGGCACGACCCGGCCGCGCAGCGTCAGCAACCAGGTCGGCTATCTGCCCGAGGAGCGCGGCCTGTACCCCGGCATGAAGGCGCGCGAGGCGATCGCCTTCATGGGCGCGCTGCGGGGCCTGCCCTGGGCCGAAGGCCGCGCGCGGGCCGATCGGCTGCTCGCCGATGCCGGACTCGGCCATGCGGCGGGCGACAAGATCAAGAAACTCTCCAAGGGCATGGCGCAGTTCGTCCAGCTGCTGGGCTCGATCGTCCACCGGCCCGAGCTGATCGTGCTCGACGAGCCCTTTTCGGGCCTCGATCCGGTCAACCAGGAGCGGCTCGAGGCGCTGATCCTCGCCGAGCGGGACCGGGGCGCGACGATCCTCTTCTCCACCCATATCATGGGCCATGCCGAGCGCCTGTGCGACCGGCTGGCGATCATCGCCGGCGGCAGGCTGCGCTACGAGGGCAGCGTCGCCGAGGCGCGCGCGACCCTGCCGATGCAGGCGCACTACACGCCGCGCGACGACGGCGCCGCGCTGGCGGCGCTGCTGCCGCCCGACGCGATGCGCGACAATGGCGGCTATGTGTTCGACGTGCCGGACAGCGGGATGGAAGCGCTGCTCGCGATGCTGCTCGAAAGCGGCCACGGCATCGCCGGCCTTTCGCTCGAGCGGCCGAGCCTGCACGACGTGTTCGTGCAGCTGGTCGGCGCTGAAACGGTCGAGCGGATGGAAGCCGAAGCGGAGCAGGCCGCATGACGAACCATTTCCGCCAGGCCGCGGTGATCGCGCGCCGCGATTTCATCGCCACGGTCGCGACCCCCGCCTTCCTGATGTTCCTGCTCGCGCCGCTCTTCATGCTGGTCTTCGCCGTGGTCGGCGGCTCCGGCGCGCGGATGATCGCCGATAGCGGCGACGACGCCCAGCGGCTCGTGGTGATCGCCGACGCGGATTATGGCGCGGGGATCGAAGCGGCCGATGCCCGCATCCGGATGGCCTTTCCCCTTGGCATAGCACCGCCCGCGCTCGAACGGCGCGAACCGGCCGGCGGCGATGCGGAAGACCAGGCCCGGGCGGTCTTCACCGAAAGCAGCATCGACGTGTCGGCCGTGCTGTTCGGCCTGCCCGATGCGCCGCGCATCCTCTACGGCGCGGGCAGCGAGCGCGGCGCCGACTATCTGGCCCTGCTCGCCGACGCCGCGGCGCGGGACCGGCGCGGCGGGGTCGCCCCCGGCGAAACCGTCACCGCGATCGAGCGCGAGCCGTTCCAGCGGACGAGCGCGACGATCGGCGGGCAGCAATCACTCGGTTTCGCCGCGCTGTTCGTCCTCTTCCTGCTGACCCTGCTGCTCGCCGGCCAGACGGTGAGCGTGCTGGCCGAGGAGAAGGGCAACAAGGTGATCGAAATCCTCGCCGCCGCGGTGCCGCTCGAAGCCGTGTTCCTCGGCAAGCTGATCGGCCTGTTCGGCGTGGCGTTGCTCTTCATCGCCTTCTGGGGAACGCTGGCGCTGTTCGCCATCGCCTCGCTGCCCGACAGCGCGGCGACCCTCGCCTCGCTCGATCCGGCAATCGGCTTCGGCCCGTTCATCGCGCTCGCGGTCGTCTATTTCGCGATGGGCTATCTGCTTTTGGGCGCCGTGTTCCTCGCGGTCGGCGGGCAGGCCAATTCGATGCGCGAGATCCAGATGCTCTCGCTGCCGATCACCTTCTTCCAGATGGGCATGTTCGGCCTCGCCTCCGCCGCCGCCGCGCAACCGGGCAGCGGTCTCGCGCTGTTCGCCGAACTCTTCCCGTTCAGCTCGCCTTTCGCGATGGTCGCCAGGGGCGCGTCGGACCCCAGTCTCTGGCCGCATTTCGCGGCGATCGGCTGGCAGCTGCTCTGGGTGTCGATCACGATCGCGCTGGGCGCGCGCTGGTTCCGCAAGGGCGTGCTCAAATCGGGTCCGTCGGTGTTCCGTCGGCTCGGCGCGGCGCTGCGCCGCAAGCCCGCCTAGCGCGTTTCGGCCCGTCCGGCATTCGCCTCGCCGTACCGCAAAACGCGGCCGGAACAGGGGGTTCGGACTATTGACATTTGTGTCAGTTGTGTCAGTCTCTTTTTGCTACTGATAAAAAGGGCGGATCGACGTCCGCAACAGTTTGATCGCGGCGCGATGCATGGCCCCTGTGCGAAGCGTCATCGAGGAGAGAGACATGGCGACGCAGCCCGACACCGACGGCATGACGGCCGAACAGAAATATCGCGCCGAGTTCGCGCGCGAATGGCGCGAGGGGATCGACCGCTCGACGCTCGAAAAGCCGCTGGCGACCGCCGATACGCCGCTCGACGAGATCGATGTCAGCCGCCCCGAGCTCTACGCGCTCGATCGCTGGCAGCCGGTGTTCGAGAAATTGCGCCGCGAGGATCCGATCCACTGGTGCGAGGACAGCGTCTACGGCTCCTTCTGGTCGCTGACGACCTACAAGCCGATCGTCCATGTCGAGGCGCTGCCCGACCTTTACAGCTCGGACTGGCGCAATGGCGGCTTCACGATCCTCGATTCCACCGATGACGAGGAGATCGCGCTGCCGATGTTCATCGGCATGGACCGGCCCGAACATACCGCGCAGCGGCGCACCGTATCCCCGGCCTTCACGCCGAGCGAGATCGCGCGGCTCGAAACGAATGTCCGCCAGCGTACCGAGGAGCTGCTCGACCAGCTCCCGCGCGGCGAGGAGTTCGACTGGGTCGACAGGGTCTCGATCGAACTGACGACGGGCATGCTCGCAATCCTGTTCGGCTTCCCCTGGGAGGACCGGCGCAAGCTGACCGAATGGTCGGACTGGATGGGCGACGTCGTCGCCGCGATGGATCCCGAACTGGGGCCCATCCGCATGCAGAAGATGTGGGAGGCCGCCGCCTATTTCCAGGAGCTGTGGCAGCAGCGCAAGGCGAGCGAGCCGGCCCCCGACCTGCTCTCGATGATGGCCCATTCCGACGCGCTGGGCGACATGACCGAGCGCAACTTCCTCGGTAACATCACGCTGCTGATCGTCGGCGGCAACGATACGACGCGCAACACGATGTCGGCCTATGCCTATGCGCTGAACCAGTTTCCCGACGAGGCCCGCAATCTTCAGGACAATCCCGATCTCATTCCCAATGCCGCGCAGGAGCTGATCCGCTGGCAGACGCCGCTCTCCCACATGCGCCGCACGGCGATGGAGGACGCCGAACTGTTCGGCAAGCAGATCAGGAAGGGCGACAAGCTCGTCATGTGGTACATCTCGGCGAACCGCGACGAGGAGGTGTTCGAGGATGCCGACCGGATCCGCTTCGACCGCGAAAACGCCCGGCGGCAGCTCGCCTTCGGCTACGGCATCCACCGCTGCGTCGGTGCCCGGCTCGCCGAACTGCAGATTCGCGTGCTGATCGAGGAAATGGCCAAGCGCCGCCTCAAGCCCGAGATCACCGGCGAGATCGAGCGGGTGAATTCGAATTTCGTGCACGGCTACAAGAAGATGCCGGTGCGGCTTTCGGAATATTGAGGCCCGGCCGCGTGGCGCCGTTGCTCCCGTTTGACTCCGGCTTTCCCAAGGCGGAAACTCCGCGGACACGATAGGGAGAGCGAAGATGGCGACCGCGGCGATACCGGAAACGACGAAGCAGGAGACCGTAACGGTCGAGGCGCCGCATCCCTGGGATGTGAGCGTGTCGGACATCTATGTCGAGGACCGCTGGCAGCCGATCTTCAGGGAGATGCGCGAAAAGGCGCCGATCAACAAGGTCACCGGCTCGGCCTTCGGCGACTATTGGAACGTCACCACCCACAAGCCGATCCAGCATGTCGAGGCGCTGCCCGATATCTACAGCTCCGACGTCAAGAATGGCGGGATCACGGTCGTCGACGAAAAGGCGCTCGGGATCGCCGAGCACGAGAATTTCTCGCTGCCGATGTTCATCGCGATGGACCGGCCCAAACATACCGAGCAGCGGCGCACCGTCGCCCCGGCCTTCACCCCGGCCGAGATGAAGCGGATGGAGGGCGATATCCGCCGCCGCACCGCGGAGACCCTCGACGGCCTGCCGCGCGGCGAGGCGTTCGACTGGGTCGACCGGGTGTCGATCGAGCTGACGACGCAGATGCTCGCCATCCTGTTCGATTTCCCCTGGGAGGACCGCCGCAAGCTCACTTTCTGGTCGGACTGGGCCGGCGATGTCGAGAAGAGCCTGACGCCGGAATCGCGCGCCGAGCGGATGATGCACCTCCAGGAGATGGCGGCCTATTTCAAGGAGCTCTGGCAGGACCGGCTGAGCAAGCCCGAAGCGCCCGATCTCCTCTCGCGGATGATCCATTCGGACGCGATGCGCGAGATGGACGAGCTCGAATTCATGGGCAATCTCGTGCTGCTGATCGTCGGCGGCAACGATACGACGCGCAACACCATGTCCGGCTACGCCTACGGGCTCGAGCAGTTCCCCGGCGAGCGCAAGCGGCTCGAGGACGATCCGGCGCTCATTCCCAACGCCGTGCAGGAAATCATCCGCTGGCAGACCCCGCTCGCCCATATGCGGCGGACGGCGACCGAGGACCATGAGCTGTTCGGCCACGCCATCGCGGCGGGCGACAAGGTGATCCTCTGGTACATCTCGGCCAATCGCGACGAGAGCGTGTTCGACCGGCCCGACGATATCGTCGTCGACCGCGCGAACGCCCGGCGGCAGCTCGCCTTCGGCTACGGCATCCACCGCTGCGTCGGGGCGCGGCTGGCCGAGCTCCAGGTCCGCATCCTGCTGGAGGAGATGGCGGCGCGGCGGCTGCGCGCGAATGTGATCGGCGAACCCGAGCGCGTCTCGGCCTGCTTTGTGCACGGCTATCGGCGGATGCCGGTCGAACTGGGCGAATATTAGACGAACGCGGCGCGCACGCGCCGCCCATGAGGAGGAACGGAAGATGGCGACGGCGATAAAATCGGACACCGAAATCCAGGAAACGGTGGTCGTGGAGGCGCCGCATCCCTGGGATGTGAGCGTGTCGGACATCTATGTCGAGGACCGCTGGCAGCCGATCTTCAAGGAGATGCGCGAAAAGGCGCCGATCAACAAGGTCGTGGGTTCGGCCTATGGCGATTACTGGAACGTGACCACCTACAAGGCGATCCAGCATATCGAATCGCTGCCCGATCTCTACAGCTCGGCCAAGGGCATCACGATCATCACCGATCCGGAAAACCTGCCCGAGGATCTCGACATCCGCCTGCCGATGTTCATCGCGATGGACCGGCCCGAACATACCGAACAGCGCCGAGTGATCGCGCCCGCCTTCACGCCGGCCGAGATGAAGCGGATGGAGGGCGATGTCCGCCGCCGCACCGCCGAGATACTGGACGGGCTGCCGATCGGCGAGCGTTTCGACTGGGTCGATCGCGTCTCGATCGAGCTGACGACGCAGATGCTCGCCATCCTGTTCGATTTCCCCTGGGAGGACCGCCGCAAGCTGACCGAATGGTCGGACTGGATGGGCGATGTCGAAAACGCGCTGAGCGTCGAAAAGCGGCGCGAGCAGCTCCAGCATATCTACGAGGCCGGGGCCTATTTCCAGCGGCTCTGGGACGAGCGGCTCGAAAAGGGCGAGGCGCCCGACCTGATCTCGCGCATGATCCACAGCGAGATGCGCAACATGGACCAGTTCACCTTCATGGGGAACCTGATGCTGCTGATCGTCGGCGGCAACGACACGACGCGCAACTCGATGTCGGGCTGCGCATACGGGCTCTCGCAATTCCCCGAGGAGCGCGAAAAGCTCGAACGCAATCCCGAGCTCATCCCGGCCGCGGTGCAGGAGATCATCCGCTGGCAGACGCCGCTCGCCCATATGCGCCGTACCGTGACCGAGGATCATGTGATGCTCGGCCATGAGGTGAAGGAGGGCGATGCGGTCATCCTCTGGTACATCTCGGCCAATCGCGACGAGACGATGTTCGAGCGGCCCGACGATATCTGGCTCGAACGGCCCAAGCCCGGCCGGCACCTGTCCTTCGGCTACGGCATCCATCGCTGCGTCGGGGCGCGGCTGGCGGAATTGCAGCTGCGGCTCCTGCTCGAGGAGATGGCCGAGCGCCGGCTGCGGGTGAACGTGATCGGCGAACCCGAGCGCGTGTCGGCCTGTTTCGTCCATGGCTACAAGAAGATGGACGTCGAGCTCAGCACCTATTGAGGATTCGCGCGCCATCCCCGATTGCCGCGGGCCTGCGGGCCCGCAACGACGTCTGTTCGGCTTCCGGTGATTCCGTCTTCGGCCGCTCGCCCGGTCGCCGGCTAACGCTCGTATAGCGGCCGCGCGGCCTCGGTCAGCGCGGCCATCGCGTCGCGCCACGGGCCGGGGCCGTGGCTGATCCGCGCGACGCCGAGTTCGGCGAGCCGCGCATGGCCGGGCATCGCATCGAACATCATCGCATTGACCGGCAGCGGGCTGGCTTCGCACAGCGCCGCGATCTCGCTTTCGTCGGTGAGGCCGGGCGCGAAGAAGCCGCTCGCCCCGGCATCGGCATAGGCCCTGGCGCGGGCGACGGCTTCGTCGAACCGCGCCCCTTCGGCGACGGTCGAGCGGCCCGCCTTGAGCCACATGTCGGTCCGCGCGTTGATGAAGAAATCGATTCCGGCATTCTCCGCCACGGTCCGGATCGCCCCGATCCGCTCGACCTGGAAGTCGATCGGGTGGAGGCCCTCGCCGCCGATCACCTGGTCCTCGAAATTGATGCCGATCGCGCCGGTTTCGATCATCGCCTGGGCGTGGACGCCGACCAGCACGGGCTCGGCCGCATAGGCGCCCTCGAAGTCGACGGTCAGCGGCAGGTCGACCGCCTCGACGATCCGCTCGGCATTGGTCAGCGCCTGCTGCATCGGCAGCGATTCCGCATCCGCATAGCCGCGCGCGCCGGCGACCGAGGCGCTGCCCGTCGCCAGCGCCTTCGCCCCGGCCTTGGCGACCGCGAGCGCGCTCCCCGCGTCCCAGATGTTGAACAGGATGACGGGATCGCCCGGAACGTGCAGGGCGTGAAAGGCGCGGGCGCGGTCTTGCTGGTCGGTCATGGCGGTATCTCCCATGCACGGCATCTACACCAGCGGGCGACCGCCGTCCCCTCGTTTTTTGCGGCGAAAGGCCGGAGCCCCGGCCCGGGCGCTCACTCCGCCGGCTGCATCGCCCGGTCGGACGCCGCCGGGGACCGCCGCCGCGCGTCGCGGGCCGCCAGCCAGGCGAAGGCCAGCGCGGTCAGCGCCAGGGCCGCGTCGATCGCGAGCAGCAGCGGCCGGGCCACCGGGTCGGCGGCGAGGGCGGCGGGCATGTGCAGCGCGAGCGCCAGCGCGAGGAGCGCCGCGGTCGCGCCATGGCCCCACCGCACGGCGGAAAGCGACGGCGGCGCCCACCATATCGCGACGGCCGCGATCGCCCATGCCGCCAGGCACAGCGCCGGGATCGGCAGCCCGAGGCCGCTCGCGGCGGCCGCAGCGCCAAGCGCCAGCGCGACCGAGAATCCGGTCGTCATCCCGCGCCAGGCCGCCTCGTGCCGGGGCCGCGGCTGCCCCTGCTGGATCTTGCGCTTGAACCAGATCATCATCCCGGTGCTGGTGATATAGGTCAGCGCGAGCGCCAGCACGAAGTAGAGGATCTTGATCGGATAGCCGCCGAAGGTTCCGTAATGGAGCGGCTGGACGGCGCCGAAGATCCGCGCCCCGACGGGCGCGCCGGAACCGCCGAACTTTTCGAGGAACTCGCCGGTATTGCGGTAGATGTCCGAGGTCCGCATCGAAAGGATGCCGCGCTCATAATAGGCGATCGTCGTCGTCTGGCCGCCATCCTTCGGATTGCCGGCGACGAGCAGCGAAAATGTCCGGTCCTCGCCCTCGGACGCGCGGAGCATCGCCGCATAGTCGGGCGGCGCCGCCATCGGCGCGGCGCCGGCGATCGGCTGCGGCCCGTTGATGACCCGGAGCGCCGCCTCCTGGTCGCCGTCATAGGCGACGAACGCCAGCGCCGCGACCGTGACGCCGGCGATGCCGAGAAAGGCGCCGGTGAAGGTCAGCACGAGATGATAGGGCAGGCCCCAGACGCTGAGCCGGTTGTGCATGTCGGTCCAGGCGATCCGCGCGTTGCGCCGCAGGCGCAGCTTGAAGGCGTCCCTGAAGATCGTCGGGTGCGCGAAGATGCCGGACAGGATCAGCGTGAACATGACGACGCCGAGCAGGCCGACCAGATAGCGCCCCCAGGGCCGCGGGAGATGCAGCATGGTGTGCATGTCCTCGATGAAATGCGCATAGGGCGCGTCGGCCTCTTCCAGCAGCGCCCCGGTCGCGGGATCCGCGATCCAGTCGGTCGAGACCAGTCCGGACTGGCGGTCGGCGCGCTGGTTGAGGCGGACGGTCAGATAGGGTTTGAACTCGTCGGGCGCGTAGGCGACGATGTTGAGAATCTGGTTGCCGGGCTCGAGCCGCGCTTCGGCGTTGCGCGCCGCGGCGGCCACCGCTTCGGGCGTCGTCTCGTAGGATGCCGCGGTGCGCGGATTTTCCCAGAGCGACAGCTCGGGCACGAACAGGGTCAGCGCGCCGGTCAGGCTGACGATGTAGATCAGCGCGGCGAAGGCGAGGCCGAGAACCGAATGGGAATCGATCATCCGCCGGACGAACGGGCTGTTGCTGCCTTCGGTTTCGGGCGGCGGGGTGTCGGTCGGCCCGGTCACAGCAGGATGTATCCGCCGATGGCGGCCAGCACCAGCAGGACGGGCAGCCAAATGATCCGCTTGAGATCGGTATCGACCGTCGCGTGGAGCGCGCCGACCGACCAGAAGAGCGGCGTCGTCAGGCCGCCGGTGAACAGCCGGGTGATCTCGCCGGCCCAGGGCTTGGTCGCGATGAGCAGGCTGAGCGCGAGCGCGGCGACGAGATAGAGCGGTCCGGCGGAAAACAGGCGGAGCGCGAGCCGCGCCTTCGAGGCGGAGGGCGGCGCCGGCATTTTCTTCAGGCGGGCCGGCCGCCGGTCATGGCCGATCGCGCGGGCGCGGAAGAAGGGCGGCAGGATCAGCGCATAGGCGGCGACCGAGATCGTGGTCAGCGCCCAGGCCAGTCCGAGCTCGGCGCCGAGCCCGGTGGCGATCATCGCGACCGACAGTGCGAACAGCGCGAGACCGCCGAGCAGCAGCGGTTGCCGGCGCCGGGCGTACCGCAGCGCCCAAATGCTCAGAAACTGGGTGGCGATCCCGCCGACTACCCACATCGCGTTGCACCCCTTCAATTCGCAAAGGCTTCTAGCGAAAGGATTCTGTGTTGTAAATGCGAATCATTCGCACTAATGCCGCTCGCAGCAATTATTGCGAATCGGTCGCAATTGATGAGAATCAAGGGGTGCATCCATGCGCGTTTCTCTTCCCGTCCATATCTCGATGGCGGCGCTGGCCGCGGCGCTCGTGCCGGCCCAGGCCGGCGCCCATAGCGCCGGCGAAACGGCGGACGGGGCGCTCGACGATTCGGGGCAGCCCCGGCCGATCATCATCGTCACTGGCGAGAAGTTCGAACGGACGATCTTCGAGACGACGACCAGCGTCGAGGTCCTGACCGGCGACGAGCTCGAGGACCGCAGCATCGACGATCTCTACGACGCGGTGCTGCGCACGCCCAACGTCTCGCAGAGCTTCGGCGAGAAAGGCTTCACGATCCGCGGCATCGACCAGCGGCTCGGCTCGGGCGGCGGACTGCTCATCAACACGATCGTGGACGGCGCCTCGCTGCCCAACAACCAGTCGACCTTTTTCGGCCCCTATTCGGCCTGGGACATCGGCCAGATCGAGATATTGCGCGGGCCCCAGGGCACGACGCAGGGCCGCAACGCGATCGGCGGCGCGATCATCGTCAACTCGGCCGATCCCGAGCTCGGCGCGTTCGGCGTCAAGGCCCGCGCCTCCTATGCCGAGCTCGACACCTATCAGCTCGCCGGCACCGTCAACGTGCCGCTGGGCGACATGGTGGCGCTGCGCGTCTCGGCCGATCAGCGCGCGAGCGACGGCTGGGTGTTCAATCCGACGCGGAACGAGGAGTATGACCGGCGCGAGGCCTTTACCGGCCGCGCGGCGCTGCTCTTCGAGCCGTCGTCGCGGTTCCGCGCGCGCTACACGTTCAACTATACTGACAGCCGCGGCGGCGAGGATCTGGTCGATCTCGCCAGCTTCCCCGGCCGGCGGATCAACACCGCCAACCTCCCGGCCGAGGAGGGGTCCGAACATATCATCAACACGCTGCGGCTCGACTGGTCGCCGAGCGACGCGATCACGCTCACCTCGCTCAGCACCTATTATGTCCACGATTATCTGCGCGACGAGGATCTCGACAACAGCCCGGCCGACAACGGCCGGCTCGACCGGACGCAGGACGATGACAGTTTCGTCCAGGAGGTGCGCCTGCGCTTCGACGATGGCGGGCCGTTCCGCCTGCTGGTCGGCGCCTATTACGGCCGGTTCGACAACCGGAGCGAGGACAGCTTCTTCGTGCCCACCGCCTTTCTCAGCCCGCTGCTGCCGCCCGGCCAGATATTCCAGGCCCGCGAATTCCGCACCGAGGAGGAGAATGTCGCGCTCTTCGGCGAAGCGGAGCTCGACATCGCCGACCGGCTGACGCTGATCGCCGGCGCGCGCTATGACGACGAATCGCGGGACTTCTCGGCCCTGACGAGGACCACGACCGACAATCCGCTGGTCGTGCCCTTCCTGCCGGCCGACGAGCGGATCGAGAACGCCACGGGCTATGACGCGTTCCTCCCGAAATTCGGGCTGCGCTACGGCCTGTCCGACGATGTCGTGCTCGGTTTCACGGTCCAGCGCGCCTATCGCGCTGGCGGCACCGGGGTGTCGACGGTCAGCGGCCTCGTCGCCGAATTCGATCCCGAATATACCTGGAACTACGAGGCGTCGCTGCGCGCGGCGACGGCCGACGACAGCCTCTTCGTCGAGGCCAATATCTTCTACACCGACTGGACCGACCAGATCGTCTCGCAGATCACGCCCTTCGGCATCGCCAACGGCATCCCGATCGACACGATCCCGGTCAATGCCGGCAGTTCGGAGCTCTACGGTTTCGAGATCGCCGCCGAAGCCCGCCCGGCCGACACGCTCTCCGTGTTCGCCGCGGTCGGCTTCACCCATACCGAATTCACCGATTACGAGACCGCCGATGCCGAGTTTACCGGCAACCGGTTCAACAACGCCTCGCCGCTGACCGTCAGCGCCGGCTTCGACTGGCGGCACCCGACCGGCTTCCGCGTGCTCGGCGACATCAGCCTGCGCGACGGCTTCTTCTCGATCTTCGAGAACGACCCCGCGCGCACGGTGTTCGAGCCGATCTTCGATGCCGGCGGCAATGTGATCGGCCAGCGCCGGACCTGCGCCGACAGCCCGTGCAACGATCCGCGCACCGCCGTCCGCGCCGCCACGGTCGTCAACCTCAAGGCCGGTTACGAGGCGGAGAACTGGGCGCTGTTCGGTTTCGCGCGCAACCTGTTCGACGAGGCCTATCTGACCCAGCGCAACGCGCCGAGCGGCCTCACCCCGGCGGGCCAGGGGCGAACCGGCGAGCCGCGCATCCTCGGCGTCGAGCTCACCGTCCGGTTCGGGATCTAGGCGGGCCGCGCCCGCCGCCGGCCCTGGGGCCTAGTGCACGAAGCGCGCGACGACGTCGCGGTAGGACCGGCTGACCTTCACCTGCGCGCCGCTTTCGAGCACCAGGAAGCATTCGCCGTTGGTGTGCGGCTTGACCTGCCGGACCTGGTCGAGATTGACGATCGTCGAGCGGTGGACGCGCTGGAAGGTGCGCGGGTCGAGGCGCTTTTCGAGATCCTTCATCGTCTCGCGCAGGATCAGCGTATTGTCGCCGGTATAGATGCACATATAGTCGCCGGCGGCGTCAATCCGCTCGATGCTCTCGACATCGACGCGGAAGATCTGGCCGCGATCCTTGACGTTGATCAGCTTCTCGTAGCGGCTGGCGGCGGGCGCCTCGCCCTCGGCGGCAAGGTCCTCGGCCGCGTCGGGTGCGACTTCGGACAGCACCTCCTTCAGCCGGGTGATCTCCTCGCTGCTGTTCTTCTCGGCCAGCCGTTCGCGGACCCGGGCCAGCGTATCGGCGAGCCGGTCGTCCTCGACCGGCTTCATCAGATAGTCGACGGCCTGCGCCTCGAAGGCGCGGATCGCGTGATCGGAATAGGCGGTGACGAACACGAACAGCGGCGGTTCGACGTCCATCAGCCCCTGGACGACGGAAAAGCCGTCGAACCCGGGCATCTGGATGTCGAGAAAGACGAGGTCGGGCTTGTGCGTCTTGACCGAACGGATGGCCTCGCGGCCGTTCGTGCAGGTGTCGACGATTTCGACATCGTCATGCGGCTCGAGCCGCAATTGCAGGCCCTGGATGGCGAGCGGTTCGTCGTCGACGATGATGGCGCGGATGGTCATGCGGCTTCCTTTGCCTGTTCGAACTGGAGCGGGATTTCGATTTCGACGCAGAAACCGCCGCCCTCGTTCGTCTTGATTTCAAATCTCTGCTCTTCGCCAAATGCCTGGACCAGACGGTCCCGGATATTGGCCAGGCCTACGCCCGTCGAAGAGTGGCGCGTCACGGCGCCGTCTTGCAACCCCGGGCCGGTGTCGGACACGGTGATCTGCACCCGGTTTCCGACCTGCTGCGCCGAAATGCGGATTTCGGCGCCCTCCTCCTGCGGCGTCACGGCATATTTGATCGCATTTTCGACCAAGGGTTGCAGCAGCAGCGAGGGCAGGCGCGCGCGGGTCACGCGCGGGTCGATGTCGAAACTCGGGCGCAGCCGGTCCTCGAACCGCATCCTCTCTATTTCGAGATAGAGCTTCAGAGTTTCAACCTCCTGCGCCAGCGGCACCCGCGCGGTCGGTTCGTTGGCGAGCGTGTAGCGCAGGAAGGAGGAGAGGCGCGAGAGCATCGCATTGGCCCGCTCGGTCTGCTTCAGCAGCACCAGCGTCGATATGGAATTCAGCGTGTTGAACAGGAAATGCGGATTGAGCTGGTAGCGCAGCATCGCGAGATTCGCGTTCGAGCTTTGGGTTTCGAGGCGCAGCAGCTGGTCGTTCTGTTCCTCGATCAGGATGTAGAAATTGATCCCGTAATAGAGGCCCGACCAGGCGACGAGCAGCGTGAAATCCAGCAGGATCGCGCCGAAAAACTGCAGGCCCGAGGGCATTTCGCCGCCGCGGTAGAAGGCGGTGAAGGCCCACACCTCGATGAACGAGAAGATCGCCGAGGCGATCAGCACCACGGTGACCGATCCGCCCCAGGTGACGCGCGGGCTGCGGTCGATCAGCTGGCGGAAGATCACGGCCATGATCAGCGTCAGGCAATAGCCGGTCGCCGTGGCGATCGCCGTCGGCAGGATGAAGAGCGGGCCCATATTGTTGGCGATCCCGCCCAATGCGCGCAGCACGAAATAGCCGGACCAGCCGACCGACTGAAGCACCCAGAATGCCCGGTTCTTGTCGACGAAGAACGGCTTTTTGGTGAGGTCTTCAAGGGCCATGGCGGTGTTCTAGTCGATTTCCGGGAATGCGGGAAGCAATTGCGCGGGTCGATCTCCCGCGCACAAAGGGCAAATCGGCGCGCTCGATGTAACCCAGTTGTCACATAGATGTCGCAATAGGCTGTGCAAGGGCGGCCCGTCGGGTCCCGCCCTCCTTGCACATCAAATATGGAGGAAAATGTGCGCGCTCCCCTTACAGGACTGATGGCGGCCATGGCCGTGACGCTCGCCGGCTGCGGCGGCGGTGGCGGCGGCGGAGACGGTGGCGTGCGCGCCATTACGGTGGTCGGAAGCTCGACCGTCTATCCGTTCACCCGCGCGGTGGCCGAGAATTTCGCCCGCAACAACCCCGAATTCGGGTCTCCGGTCGTCGAATCGACGGGCACGGGCGGCGGCATGGAGCTGTTCTGCTCCGGCGTCGGCACCGAGTATCCCGACGTCGCCAACGCGTCGCGGCGGATGAAGCTGACCGAATTCGAAACCTGCCAGGAAAACGGCGTCGACCAGATTATCGAACTGCAGGTCGGCATCGACGGCCTCGCCGTGGTCGAATCGCCGGACGGTCCGCAGATGGAACTGACCCGCGCGCAGATCTACGAGGCGCTCGCCGCCGAGCCCTATGGCGAAGAGCAGACCGCCGAAAACTGGTCGGACATCGATCCGTCGCTGCCGGACATTCCGATCCGCGTCTATGGCCCGCCGACGACGAGCGGCACGCGCGACGCCTTTATCGAGTTGATCATGGAAGCCGGTTGCGAGACCAATCCGGCGATCGCCGCGCTCGCCGAAGAGGACGAGGATCGCAAGGACGAGGTCTGCACGAGGATCCGCGAGGACCAGGCCTTTATCGAGGCGGGCGAGAACGACAATCTGATCATCCAGCGCGTTTCGCAGAATCCCGGCTATCTCGGCCTGCTCGGCTACAGCTTCCTCGCCGAGAATGAGGGCGAGGTCGTCGGCGTGTCGATCGACGGCGTCGCGCCGACCTATGACAGCATCGCGAGCTTCGACTATCCGGGCGCGCGGCCGCTCTACGTCTATATCAAGGGCAACCATCTGCAGGCGATCCGCGGGCTGCGCGAGTTCGTCGCCGAATATGTGTCGGCCTGGGGTCCGGAAGGCTATCTGGTCGAGGAAGGCATGATCTCGAACCCGGACGAAACGCGGGCCCGCTTTGCGGCCATCGCGGAATCGATGACGGCGCTGACCGCCGAAGATCTCCAGAACTAGGCCGGAACCGGCCACCGTCTGCGAAAGGCCGGGCGGGCGACCGTCCGGCCTTTTTGCGGATGGAGACCAATGATTTGCGCTCGAGTCCATATTACTGTAACATAATTGTCATATTTGTAGCGTGATCGGTTGGAGTAAGGCTCATGACGGGCGAAACGAAGCATACGGTATCGGCGTTCGACGACGAGTTGAACGAGCTGCGGACCAATATCCTCGAGCTGGGCTGGCGGACCTCGCTGGCGATGGCCGATGCGATCAAGGCGCTCGAACAGCGCGATACCGCGCTGGCCGACGCGGTGGTGAGCGGCGATCGCGAGATCGACCGGCTGGCCGCCCGGATCGAGGCCGCCGCGGTCAACGTCATCGCGCTGCGCGCGCCGATGGCCGACGATCTGCGCGTGCTCGTGTCCGCGATCAAGATCAGCGCGCTGCTCGAGCGGACCGCCGATTACGCCCGCAACATCGCGCGGCGCGTCTCCAGCATCACGGCGAAATATCCGAAAAAGCTGCGCAAGACGATCGCCGCGATGAACGATGCGGCGAAAAACATGCTCGTCGACGTCGTGCGCGCCTATGCCGAGGGCGATGTCGAGCTCGCGCGCAAGGTGTGCGAGCGCGACGATGCCGTCGACGACCTGCATGACGAACTGACCAAGATGCTGATCGAGTTCATGATCGAGGAGCCGGCCCAGATCAGCCAGGCCGCGCACCTGCTGTTCGTCAGCAAGCATCTCGAGCGGATCGGCGACCAGGCGACCAATATCGCCGAAATGGTGACCTATACGGTGACCGGCACCCAGCCCAGGGTCCGCGATACCGAAAGCGAGAAGCTGGCCGCCTAGCGTTTGTCAGACTCGACCATTCGGTCGGGCACCGCTGATCCTTTTTGTCAGAATTTGGCTAGCGCGAAATCGCGGCACCGCCCTCCGATGGCATCCGGCGACGCTGCGCGCCGCCGGGCCTCTGCCATCTCCGCCCGCGGCTGAGCGAAGCGAAGGCCTGACAGACAAGCGTCCCGCTAGAAATCGAACTCCGCGCGCGCGCCGATGACGTCGACGCTGTAGTCGGTATCGCCGTTCGGCAGCGCGATCGCCGCGTCGTCATAGGCGATGTGGCTGTAGTTGAGGATGAAGCGCGCATAATCGATCGGCGTCCAGATCAGCGACAGGCCGTACAGGTCCTGCTCGCCGCCGACGATCCCGGCATCGCTGAGGTCCAGCCGGTCGTAGCGGGCGTTGAGCTGGACCGCGCCGATCCCGCCCTCGTCGACCGTGCGGGCCGGCCGCGTCCGGTTGAACCGCCCGCCCGAATAGCCGCGCGAATCGCCGCCGGTCAGGAAATAGCCGGCCTCGACATAGCCGCCGAAAAAGGTCGGGTTCGCCATGCCGGGGATGTCCGCGTTCAGCCAATGGCCCTCGGCCACCGCGTGGAACGGCCCGTGGATCACCGCCGCTTCGAGCCCGTAGCTCGTCTCCTCGGCGACAGTGAGCGCGCCGGTGTTGATGAAGCGCGTATCGGTGCCGCCATAGGCCGGGCGCTGGCGATAGCGGGCGCCCGGATTGTCGCGCAGGTCGCGATGGTGGAGCGAGCCGCCGAAATGGAGCTGGGTGCCGTTCAGCTCGGGGCTGTAGACCGCCCGCGTGTCGAACGACCAGGCGTTGACGCTGTCGTCGGCGAGATCGTCGATATTGGTGGTGAACACGCCGCCGTCCCAGCGGAAATCGCCATTCGCATAATTGACCGACACGCCGACCCGCCGCTGGAAGCCGAACGCGTCGGTAAAGGCGGCGCGCTCCATGAAGCTGATGAAGCGGCTGCTGGTCAGCTCCTCGAGCCCCTGGAAGGTGTTGTGCTGGCCGATCGTGAACTCGACATCGCCGGCGCCATAGCTGAGGATCGCGTCCGTCACCTCGACTTCGTTGTCGGCGAAATCGACCTCGATCTTGTACTCGAACCCGCCCGGGATCGCGCCCTCCGCGCCGAGCCGGACGCGCCGGATCGTGCTCGAAAAGCCCAGCCCGGGATCGTTGAGATTCCCCGGATCGGAAACGCTCGCCGCATCGACCATCAGCCGCCCGAACGGCCGGAAGTCCCAGCCGTCCTCGGTCCGCACCCGCGTCGCCGCGCCGTGAGTGATGCGCGGCTGGGCGGCCACCGCTTCGCTCGCTTCATTGGCCGCGACCTGCGCGGCCTCGGCCGTCGCGTTTGCCGCTTCCGCCTGCTCGGCGACGGCCGCCTGCGATCCGACGAGCCGCTCGACCAGCGCTTCCAGCGTCTGCACGCGCCCGCGCAGTTCCTCGAGCTCGGCCTGCATCTCGGCGCGCGTCGGCGCGGCGTCTTGGGCGAGGGCCGGTGTGCCGGCGATGAGTGCGGCGGCGCAGGCCGAAAGGCCGAGGGCGGTTTGTTTCATTTCGATGAAGCTCCGATGACGATTTCGACCCGCCCCTATGACAGCAATGTTACGGCACGATGAGTTTTGTGTTTCGGTTATGTGACACGCTATGTGCCGGGCCTCCGCTTCGCTCGGGCCCGGAATTGGTTTGTCAGAATCGACCTTGCGGTCGAGCGCGGTACCAGCCCGCATCCCCTCACGACGAAAAATTCCGACGAACTATCTCCGCGCCAGCGCCTCGACGCAGGCGGCGCGATCGACATCCTCGCCGCGCGCGTTGCGCGCGTCGACATAGGTGACGACCGGCTCGCGGCCGCGTTCCCCGGGATAGAGATAGGTGTCGAGGACGCAGGCATTGCCGGAGAATTGCAGCTTGCGCGCGCCGTCCTCGCGGAAATCCTGGGCCGGATCGCCGAACAGGCTGACCAGCTGGGCGGCGCTGCGGCCGATCACCCGTTCGAGCCCCACCGTGTTGGTCATCGGCCGGCTGGTCGTGGTCGGCACTTGCGGCGTCGTCGCGCAGCCCGCCACCGCCAATGCCCCGGCCATCGCCATCGTTTTACGCCCGATTCTGTGCATCGTCTTCGGTTCCCCCGTGCAGCATATGTGCCGCCATGGCCGCGCTCAGGATGGGCGCGAGCAGATTGACGACAGGAATCACGAATAGCCCCGCCGCGACAAGCCCGATCTGCATCCGTCTGCCGCGCGTCTCCCTCCGCCAGTCGCGCCAGCGGTCGCGCGGGACGTGGCGGATCGCGACGAGCTCGCCGAGATCGCGCGCAAGCAGCAGCGTGTTGAGCGCGAGAAACAGCGCGATCGTGCCGACGCCGGTGACCAGAAGGACGACATAGAGCGGCGCGGCGAGCAGGTTCCAGCCGATCGCCCGGCCCGCCGAGGCGAGGCCGACGCGGACCTGGTCCGCATAGCCGGCCGCCTGCGCGACCTCGGCCTTGTCCGGATAATGTTTGCGCTCGACCGCATCGACGATCTCGTCCGTGAACAGGCCGATCACGCCCATCGCCACCGCGCGGAACAGCAGCCAGAAGCTCAGGCCCGCGATGATGACCGCGCTTGCCGCCGCCGCGAACCCGCCGCTCTCGCCCCATCCGAACCAGTCGAACAGCCAGATCAGCAGCCAGTAGACGCCGAACCCGGCGACGACGAAGAGCAGGATCGTCAGCGCCAGCGACTTGGCGAGGACCTTCAGGAAGGCCGGATCGCCGAGCTGGCCGATCGAGAGGAAAAGCGCGCGGAGCATCGCCGTCCTGATGTGACGGGCGAAGCCGCGCGTCAATCATGCGGTTGCGCACGCGCGAGCGCGCCGCTAGGGCCTGCGCACCTTTCTGTCCCGACCGATCCCACCTCCAATCCGCCGGAGCCCGCCCATGTCCGAACCCGCGCTCGATATCGTCGCCATCGGCAACGCCATTGTCGATGTGATCGCCCAGGCCGACGATTCGTTCATCGCCTCCGAAGGCCTCAGCAAGGGCGCGATGCAGCTGCTCTTCACGACCGAGGAGGCCGAGGCGCTCTACGCCAAGATGGGCCCCGGCGTGGAAGCGAGCGGCGGCTCGGCCGCGAACACCGTCGCGGGCATCGCGGCGCTGGGCGGCAGGACCGGCTTTATCGGCCAGGTCGCCGACGACCAGCTCGGCAAGGTGTTCCGGCACGACATCACCGCGCTCGGCGTGGCGTTCGACACCCCGGAACGCGCCGGCGAACCCGCGACCGCGCGCTGCCTGATCCTCGTCACCCCTGACGGCGAGCGGACGATGAACACCTTTCTCGGCGCCTCGCAATATCTGCCGGCCTCGGCGCTCGACGAGGCGCTGATCGAGAGCGCGGCGATCCTCTATCTCGAAGGCTATCTCTGGGATCCGGAAGAACCGCGCGCGGCGATGGACCGGGCGATCGACATCGCCAAGGGCGCGGGACGCCGCGTCGCCTTCACCCTGTCCGACGGCTTCTGCGTCGACCGGCACCGCGGCGATTTCCTGACCCTGCTCGACGAGGGACGGATCGACATCCTCTTCGCCAATGAAGACGAGATCAAGTCGCTGCAGGAAACCGGCGATTTCGACGCCGCCGTCGCCGCGACCGCGGCCAAGACGCCGCTGCTCGTCGTCACGCGCAGCGCAAAGGGCGCGATCGCGGTCAAGGACGGCGAGCGCACCGAGGTCGGCGCGGAACCGATCGACCGGGTCGTCGACGCCACGGGCGCAGGCGACCAGTTCGCCGCCGGCTTCCTCGCCGGGCAGGCGGAAGGCCGCGGAATCGCGGACAGCCTCGCGATGGGCGCGGTCTGCGCCGCCGAGGTGATCCAGCATTACGGACCGCGGCCCGAAGCGGACCTGAAGCCGCTGGTGAAGGAACGATTGGGCTAACTCTCGGGGTCCCGACGCACAGCAATGCGCTTCCCGGCGAAGTATCGTAAGGACGTGATCGCTTAATGCCGGACCGTCATTGCGAGCGACCGCAGGGAGCGCGGCAATCCAGAGCGGTTAGCGATGGCATCTGCAGCTCTGGATTGCTTCGTCGACATCGCCTCCTCGCAATGACGTGATGCCTTGGCCTCAGCTCCCGAGCAATCCCGGGAACAGGCCGAACACGAGGATCAGCGCGACCGCGATCGGGGCGAGCCAGCAGACGAGGAAGCGCCACAGGCCGAACAGCCCGCCTTCCAGCCCCGTCTCGTTCTCGACGAGCTTCCGGTCCGCCCGCCAGCCGACGAAGACCGCCGTCAGCAGCGCCGCGACCGGCAGCATCACCTTGCCGGTAAAGCCGTCGATCGTGTCGAAGATATTGGTCTCGGCGAAGATCGACCAGAAGCCGAGCAGCCGGATATCGCTCCACACGCTCAGCGAGAGCAGGCAGGCGATGCCGATGACGAAGGCCGAAAAGCTGAAGATGAAGGCCGATTTGGGGCGCGACCAGCCGCGCTCGTTGATGCCCCAGCTCGTCGGCGCCTCGAGCAGCGAGATCGAACTCGTCAGCGCGGCGAAGAAGATGAGGACGAAGAAGAGGAAGCCGACCAGCGATCCGGCGGGCATCTGCTGGAAGGCCACGGGCAGCGACTGGAAGACCAGGGTCGGCCCGGCGGCGGGATCGAGGCCGACGGCGAACACGATCGGGAAGATCATCAGGCCGGCGATGATCGCGACCCCCGTATCGGCGAAGGCGATCATGCCCGCGGTCGGCGCCAGCTTGGTCTCGCGCGAGACATAGGCGCCATAGGTCATCAGCGCCGCCGAGCCGAGGCTCATCGAGAACAGCGCCTGGCCGAGCGCCGTGTTCATCGCAGGCGCGGTGAGCTTGGAGAAATCGGGCGTGAACAGGAAGGCGACGGCTTCGGCGAAATTGCCGAGAAAGGCGCCGTAGATGGTGATCGCGATCAGCAGCACGAAAAAGGCCGGCATCAGATAGGTGGCGGCCTTCTCGATCCCGTCATGCACGCCGCGCGCGACGACCGCGAAGGTGATGCCCATGAACACCGTGTGCATGGCCAGCAGCAGCGGGATGTTGGTGAACAGGTCGCCCATGCGCTGCTGGATCGTTTCGGTCGTTTCGCCCTGCAGCGCCCCGGCGAACGGAGCGCCCGCGAACAATGCACCGAAGAAATCGCGGCCCATGACGCCGGCATAATAGATGACCCAGCCCGCGACGACGCTGTAGAAGCTGAGGATCAGGAAGGCGGCGATCACCTCGACCCAGCCCAAAGTCGCCCAAGCGCCGCTGCGGCCCGATGCCGCCGCGACGTTGCGGACGCTGCCGACGGCGTCGCTGCGGCCGGCCCGGCCGATCAGGATTTCCGAGAGCACCAGCGGCAGGCCGATCAGGACGACGCAGCCGATATAGAAGAGGACGAACGCCCCGCCGCCATTTTCGCCGGCGAGTGTCGGGAAGCGCCAGACATTGCCAAGGCCGACCGCGGCGCCGATCGCCGCAAGAACGAAGGCCCATCGCGAGGACCAGCCCTCGCTGGTCGTATGGGTTGCCGCTACCATCGATACTCTCCCCTTATATTTTTATCGGGCGGTATCTAGCGCCTAGCCGCGCGCAAGCATAGGCCCGAGCGGCCGGCCGCCGAACAGGTGGACATGGAGGTGCGGGACCTCCTGATGGCCGTGCCCGCCGATATTGGCGAGCAGGCGGTAGCCGGGCTCGACGAGGTCGAGGTCGCGGGCGATCTCCCCGACCGTCCGGACGAAATGGCCGATCTCTTCGTCGGACGCCTTCGCCGAAAAATCGTCCCAGCTCACATAGTCGCCCTTGGGGATGACGAGG
>NZ_JBQLZM010000106.1:0-4884 GCF_052168275.1 Parasphingopyxis sp.
TCCCATTGAGTGTACCCTGTTGGGAGGCCGGGAGGGGGAGCGGGCCGGTGCCGCGACGTTACGTCAGCAACGTTCTGACAAACAGAATCCCGGACATACGAAAACGGCGCTGCGGGGAGTGACCCGCAACGCCGTCAATGCCATGGGAGGCATTCTCGTATCCTCCGGCCCGTATCCGGTCGCCCGGACCGGGCCGAAAGGCTTACTGGGTGTCGCCGATGCCGGTTTCGCTCGGCGCGATCTCGCCGTCATCGTCCATCGCGTTGGCGGCTTCCTCGCCCTGCTCTTCGACCATGTCGGCCTGCATTTCGAGCTGCTCTTCGGCGGCTTCGGTCGTGGCGTCGTCGGCCATTTCGTCGATCGCTTCGGCTTCGGCTTCGGCCTGATCCTCGACGGCGTCCGCTTCGGGGCTCTGGCAGGCGCCGAGCGCGAGGGCGGCGGAGGCGGCAACGGTGGTGAAAATCATCTTCTTCATGGTAATCTATTCCCTGTATTATGTTTTCAGAGCGTCTGACGGCGCTTTAACTTGGCCGCAGTCCACCCATCCAATGAACGGAGCCGGACAAAAGTTCCAGCAAAATTTGCGGCATGCGGACGGACCGGCGTTCGCCGTCCGTCCTTCCGCCCGGCTTCCGGTGTCCGGCCTATTCCGCCGGCGGGGCTTCTTCGTCCCCGGTTTCGATCGGACTCGCGCCCGACATCTCGGCGAGCGCCGCCGTATTGTCCCGGTCTTCGGCGACCTGCGACGCCTCGCCGGCGTGCAGCGCCGGGTCGGCGCTTTCGGCCGCCGCCGATTCGGCAGCTTCCGGCGTTTCGGCCGCCGCTTCCTCGGAAGCTCCGGCCTGCGGCGCCTGGCAACCGCCCAGCGCCAATACCGCGCCGGCGGCCGCCGCGGCAACAATCACTTTATTCATGTACATAGTCTCCAGGCGGCACTGAGGGGGCCGCGATGCCCGGCGCCATTATACCCGCTATCCGGACGAACCGTATGCGAATTTTCGCATCATTTGCGACGAACCGTTCGTCGCGCGTCAGCGGTTCTTCAGCGCGTCCCGGATCTCGGCGAGCAGCTCGACCTCGCTCGGCCCCGGATCGGCCGTTTCTTCCGCTTCCTTCTTCGCCATCAGCCGGTTCGCCTGGCGCACCATCAGGAAGATGACGAAGGCGAGGATCAGGAAGTTGATCAGCACGGTGACGAACTGGCCGAGGCCGATCATCGCGACGCCGGCTTCCTTGAGTTCGGCATAGTTGGCCAGCGAGCCTTCATAGCCCTGGGGCACGTCGCCCAGCCGGACGAACCAGCTCGAAAAATCCGCGCCGCCGAAGATCCAGCCGACGACCGGCATGATGATATCCTCGGTCAGCGAGGTCGTGATCGTCGCGAACGCGCCGCCGATGATCACCGCGACCGCCAGATCGATCACGTTGCCGCGCGCGATGAAATCCCTGAATTCTCCGAACATGTGCGCTCCTCCGCCCTCGATTGCCCGGCCCTGTCGCCCCGGCCGCTCCATGAGACAGCATCGCCGGGCCGCCAAGGCAAGCCTGTTTCGCGGGCGTTCCAAATATGCGATGGCCCGGACTTTGCCGCAGAGGAAGTGTTTCGATGACAATGCCCACCATGATCCCGGCCGGGGCGATCGCCCTCGCCCTGGCGCTGACCGCGTGCAGCGGCGAAGCCGCGACCCAGACCGAGGACGGCGAAGAGGCCGCCGAGGCGACCGGAGAGAGCGGGGAGGGCGCAGCCGCCGCCCATGACGCCTCGGGCTATGCCGAGGACGAGACCGGCGGCCTTGTCGACCCTGCGCTCTTCGCCGCGCTCAACGAGAAGCTCGCCGCCTTTCACGCGGACAGCGGGCGGGACGTGCATGTCATCCTGGCGATGACGACCGACGGCGCCGATATCGAAACGGTCGCCGAGGAACGGCGCGCCGAACGCGACGCCGACGCGCTGATCTACGTCGCCGGAGCGGACCAGGCGTTGGCTGTCGTCGGCGAAGGGTTGGACGAGGCCTTTACCGGCGACACGGAGGTCGCGATGATCGCGCATTTCGAGGAAAACGAGCTGGCCGAGGGATTGAACGCCGGGGCCGATGCGCTGATCGCGCGGCTCGGCGACTAGGGGGGCGAGCACAATGCGATATCAGGGACCGATCGCGGTTGCGGGCATGGCGCTCGCCCTTGCCGCCTGCAGCGGCGACGCCGATGCCGAGGCGGCCGAAGCGGCCGAAGTCGCGACGATGGACGCGGCGGCGGAAACGCGCGAGGAATCGATCGACTATGTGAAGGATATCGGACTGCTCGATGACGGGATGGACGCCGAGCTGAGCGAACGGCTCGCCGCCTTTCACGAAGAAACCGGCCATGAGGTCCATATCGCGGTGATCCTGACCACCGACGACACGGATATCGAGGAAAAGGCCGCCGAGATGATCGCCGAACGCGGCATCGGCGCGGGCGGCGCGCTCATCCTGATCGCCGCGGCCGACGAGGCGATCGCCATCGTCCCGGCGCCGGGCGCGGACGACGTCCTGACCCGCGAGTTCACCGACGCGACCGAATCGGAAATGGCCGCGCATTTCGATGCCGGCGAGGTGTCCGACGGCTTCAACGGCGCCGTCGATGCGCTGACCGCCCGGTTCGGCGGCACCGAACGCATCGCCGCGCGCTAGGCCGCAACCGCATCGTGAGCGATCCCGTCACCACCCACTGGGCCGGCAACTATCTCGCCATCCTCCAGGAGGGCCGCTGGGAATATGTGAGCCGGGTGCGCGGCATCGGCGCAGCGGTGCTGCTGGCGCTCGACGCGGCGGCGGACGGGGAGGCCGACGGCGATCACGTCATCCTGGTCGAACAATATCGGGTGCCGCTCAAGGCCGACTGCATCGAATTTCCGGCCGGGCTCGTCGGCGACGAGACGGCCGGCGAGGGCGCGGTCGAGGCGGCGCGCCGCGAGCTGGAAGAGGAAACCGGCTATCGTGCCGGGCGGATCGAGAATTTGGGGCGCTTCTGCTCCTCGCCCGGGATGACGAGCGAAACCTTCACCCTGCTCAAGGCGACCGCGCTCGAGAAAGTGGGCGATGGCGGCGGCACCGACCATGAGAATATCACCGTCCATCGGGTGGCGCTCGATGGCGTGGCGGATTTCGTCGAGGCGAAGCGCGCCGAAGGATGCGTGATCGATGTGCGGATATTGGCGCTGCTCGGCGCGACCTGGTTGGCCGGGCGCTGACGGGTATCCGCTCGCAGCCGCATGACCGATATCGTCCTCGTCCACAGCCGCTGGTCGGCCCGTCCTCGCTGGCGCCGACCGGGGCCGCGCTCGAACGGCGGGGGATCCGCTGCCATTTGCCCGCCGCCTACCGGCCGGGCGAAGCCGTTCCGGCCTGGCGCGACTGGCCCGCCCGGCTCGCCGCCGCGCTCCCCGCGATGGACGGGCCCGTGATTGCCGGACACAGTATGGGCGGCCTGCTCGCCGCGCGGCTGGCGGCCGATCTCGGCGCGGCCGGCCTGATATGCCTCGACGCCGCCATGCCGCCCGAAAGCGGTATCGTGCTGCCGGTCGAGCCCGCGTTTCGCGCCTTTCTCGATACGCTGCCGGCGAGCGACGGTACATTGCCGCGATGGAGCGACTGGTGGACGGTCGATATCTTCGAAGGCGCGCCGCTCTCCGACAGCGAAAAGGCGGCCTTTATCGACGATATTCCGGCGCTGCGCCTCGACTGGTTCGACGACGATTGGGCGATGCCGGACTGGTCCGCGGCGAAACGGGCCTATCTCAGGACATCGCTTGCCTTTGTCGACGAGGCGCGGCGGGCCGAAGCGATGGGCTGGCCGGTCGTCCGCCTCAAGGGCACCCATCTGCATCCGCTGGCCGAGCCCGAAGAAACCGCGGACGCGATCCTCCGATGCTGCGCGGCGATGGGACGGGGAAAACGGCGCTAGCCTCGCGCAAATTGCCGGGTCCGGCCTGACGCTTCAGCGTGCGCCCGGATCCCGCACGGTTCCGCTCGACGCGCCCTGGCGCTGGGGAAGCGCCGGTCGGCACACCCGCCATGGGCCCGGCGCGAGATGGCATTCGCGCGCAAAATCTGTTATGTCCCAAGCCATTGGAGAGGGATATGAAAATTCATCTGCTGACAGGGCTGGCGCTGTGCGGGGCGGCAATGGCGCCGCAGCCGGCCATGGCGCAGGAGACCGACGTCGCGAGCAGCGGCGAGGTCCGGGCGCGCGGGACGAACCGGGCGCTCGACCCCGATCTTGTCCGCTGCCAGCGCCGGCCGGTGCCGGGTTCGCTGCGCCGCGAAGTCCGCATCTGCCTGACCAACCGGCAATGGGACCAGGTGTTCCGGGCGGGCAATGACGATGTCCAGGATCTGATGCGCCGGTCCCGGCTTTACGCCGCCCCCGGCACCTGATCGGCGGTCACCTAGCGGAAATTGTCCGCATAGGCCTGGAGCCTGAGCTTGCGCTCGGGCCCCGGCACGACGCGATAGGCGATGCCCTGCCTGTCGGCATAGGCTTTCGCGGCGGCGAGCGTCGGAAAGGTCAGCCGGACCTGGCGGCTGGTGTCGGACGAGCCGGCCCAGCCCATCAGCGGATCGGCGCGCTGCGCCTCGCGCGGCTCGAATTCCAGCGTCCACAGGCCGACCCGGTGACGGCCCGACTGCATGGCATTCTTCATTCGTTGGTAGATACGCGCGGCCATCGGCTGATCCTCTGAATTGGCTGGCGCGGAAATGCCGCAAAGCGGGAGGCGCGGTCAACGAGATTCTGAATATGCTGTCTTATCGTCGGACTCGACCTGGCGGTCGAGCGCGGCAGTTTGTTTGTCAGAAACTTCCTGTCGGAAGTTCGCCGCACCGGCCCACTCCCCCTCCCGGC
>NZ_JBQLZM010000107.1:0-29187 GCF_052168275.1 Parasphingopyxis sp.
TTGTCACCGGCGGCGTGGTTTCCTCGCTCGGCAAGGGTCTCATGGCGGCAAGCCTCGCAGCGCTGCTGCAGGCGCGCGGTTACAAGGTCCGCATACGCAAGTTCGATCCCTATCTGAACGTCGATCCGGGAACCATGTCGCCCTATCAGCACGGCGAAGTTTACGTGACGGACGACGGCGCCGAGACGGATCTCGATCTCGGCCATTATGAACGCTTTACCGGCGTTTCGGCGCGCCAGTCCGACAATGTGACCTCGGGCCGCATCTACCAGACGATCATCACCAAGGAACGGCGCGGCGACTATCTCGGCGCCACCGTCCAGGTGATCCCGCATGTCACCGATGCGATCAAGGATTTCGCCAAGGCCGATCTCGGCGATCTCGATTTCGTGATCTGCGAGATCGGCGGCACGGTCGGCGATATTGAGAGCCTGCCCTTCATGGAGGCGATTCGGCAGCTCAGGAACGAACTGGGCCGGGGGCAGTCGGTGTCGATCCACACGACGCTCGTGCCCTATATCGCGGCCGCCGGCGAGTTGAAGACCAAACCGACCCAGCACAGCGTGCGCGAACTGACCTCACTCGGCATTCAGCCCGAAGTGTTGGTCTGCCGCTGCGAGCAGCCGCTGCCGGACGGCGAGCGCGCGAAGATCGCGGCTTTCTGCAACGTCCGGAAGAGCGCGGTCATCCCGGCGCTCGACGCGCCGAGCATCTATGCCGTTCCGCTTACCTATCACGAGGCCGGGCTCGACGATGAGGTTTTGCGCGCCTTCGGCATAGAGGACGCACCCGAGCCCGAACTCTCCAAATGGGTCGATATCAACGACCGCCTCCAGAACCCCGAAGGCGAAGTCACCATCGGCGTCGTCGGCAAATATGTCGGGCTGCAGGATGCCTACAAGTCGCTCAATGAAGCGCTGGTCCATGGCGGGATCGCGAACCGCGTGAAGGTCAATATCCGCTGGATCGATGCCGAGCTGTTCGAGGAGGAAGACAGCGACATCGCGGCCCAGCTCGAACCGCTGCACGGCATTCTCGTTCCCGGCGCGTTCGGCGAGCGCGGGGCGGAAGGCAAGATATCCTCTGTCCGCTTCGCGCGGGAACGCAACGTACCCTATTTCGGCATCTGTTTCGGCATGCAGATGGCCTGTATCGAGGGCGCGCGCAATCTCGCCGGTATCGAAAACGCATCCTCGACGGAGTTCGGCGAGACCGCCGAACCGGTCGTCGGCCTGATCTCCGAATGGATGTCCGAGGAAGGGCTGCAAAAACGCGAAAAGGGCGGCGATCTCGGCGGCACGATGCGGCTCGGCGCCTATGACGCCAAGCTCACGGGCAACAGCCATGTCTCGGCGATCTACGACGGCGCAGACTGCATCAGCGAGCGCCACCGGCATCGCTACGAGGTGAATACCCGTTATGTCGACGCGCTCGAAAAGGGCGGTCTGATATTCTCGGGCATGTCGCCCGATGGCGAGCTCCCGGAGATCGTCGAGCGCCCCGATCATGACTGGTTCGTCGGTGTCCAGTTCCATCCGGAGCTCAAGTCCCGACCGTTCGACCCGCACCCGCTGTTCGCGAGCTTCATCGAGGCGGCGGTGAGGCAGTCGCGTCTGGTCTAAAGCGCGGCGATACGGCATACCGGCCTCGCACCTTTTTCGAGGGGAGGGTTGAATGGCCGTCGAAAGCATGAACGCGCAGGACCTGCTACGGATTCTGCCCGAAGGATCGCTGCTAGCCGCGTGCGATCCCGACCAACTCAACGACCTTCTTTCGCGATCGAAAGTCGAGTTCGCGCCGAAGCGCGAAATACTGATCCATCAGGGCGACCCGGGTGATTCGGCGATCATCCTCGTCACCGGCACCGCACGGGTGAACATGGTGTCTGCCAATGGCCGCGAGATCGTGCTCGACTATCTCGAACCGGGAACCGTTATCGGCGAAATCGCCCTGCTCGATGGCGGCGAACGGACGGCCACGGTGACCATGGTGGAGGATGGCAGCGTCATGCGGCTGTCGCGATCCCAATGCGAGGATTTCATCGCCGGCAATCCTTCGGTGGCGCTGCGGATGCTGCAGGAAATGGCGAGGCGGCTGCGCCAGATGAACCTCACGGTTGAAAGCGATCGGGCCTTTTCGGCCGGACCGCGGCTTGCCCGCTATCTTCAGCGGCTGACGGATGAAGAGGCCGTCAGCCAGAAGCTCAAGATCGATATCAGCCAGAGCGAACTCGGCAATTTCGTCGGGATCAGTCGCGAAAACATCAATCGCCAGCTATCGGCCTGGGCCGATTCCGGCTTGATCGAACTGGATCAGGGCAAGATCCGGATTATCGATTGCAATGCGCTTTGGGAGATCGCCGCGCTCGGCGATTGATCCCCGGATTCTGGAAAAGGATAATCGATGACCATTTCGACGGATTTTCTCGTCAGCAAGTCTGATCTCAATCAAACGCGGCTGGCCCAAACCGATCTTGGCGAGCTTGCCCAAGGAGAGGTGCTGCTCGAGATCGAGAAATTCGCGCTGACCGCGAACAACATCACCTATGCTGTGGTCGGCGAGCAGATGGCCTATTGGAATTTCTTTCCGGCCGAAGAGGGTTGGGGCCGTATCCCGGTCTGGGGTTTTGCGACCGTCGCGGCGTCGCGTCACCCCGACATTGCCGAGGGCGAGCGTGTCTACGGCTATCTGCCGATGTCGTCGCATCTGGTCGTCCAGCCCGACAAGGTCACGGACGGCGCCTTTCTCGACATGGCGGCTCATCGCCAGCCGATGAATCGGGTCTACAACAACTACCGCCGCCTCGCGGTCGATCCCGCCCATAATCCCGATCTCGAAGAATATCGGGCGCTGTTCGAGCCGCTGTTCATGACCTCTTTCCTCATCGAGGCGTTCATGCGCCGCCAGGATTATTTCGGCGCGAAATCGCTGTTGATGACGAGCGCGTCCTCGAAAACCGGCATGGCACTGGCGCAGGTCGCCAAGGCACGCAGCCCCGAGATCGAGCGGGTCGGGCTGACCAGCGTGGGCAATGTCGAATTTGTCGAGGGGCTGGGATTGTATGATCGGGTGGTCGCTTACGACGCGGTCGGCGATCTCGACCAGGCCATGCCGTCGGTCGTGGTGGATTTCGCGGGTAACGGCCAAACCCTTTCCGCTATCCACAATCACTTCGCCGACAATCTCAAATATAGCTGTCTTGTCGGCGCGACTCATTGGGACGCCCGCGGTCTTGCGAACGATATCGCGGGCCCGGCGCCGATTTTGTTTTTTGCCCCGGATCACGTCGTCGCAATGACGGACGAACTCGGACCGGAGGCCTTTGCCGCGGAAGTCGGAAAGGCTTGGGCCGGCTTTATCGGCGATGCGAAAAGCTGGGTCGACGTGATCCGCCGCGAGGGCGGAGACGCTGTCGGCGAAACCTATGCGACCCTGCTTCCCGGCGAGGCGAGCCCCCGCGACGGCTTCATTCTGTCGCTCTAGGGCATCCTAGCCGAGAAGCGGCTCGCATCCGGTGCCGTCCAGCACGACCCGGACCCGCGCCTTGCCGTCGGCCGACAGGTCTTCAAAAGCTTCGCGTATCCAGTACAGGCATTTGGCCTGATACGGGAAAGCCGGCTGCGCCCAGGCCCGGCCGTCGATTTCGGTCTCGAAATCCTTCCGACCGGCCATGACGGCCTCCGCATTGGCGAGCAGGAACGGCGCGTATACACGTCCGATTTCGGTCAGAAGCGGCCTGAACGGCAGGATCGCAGCATCGGGGTCCAGCCAGTGGCCGGGCTCCGGTTCGAGCCCGGACAAATCCTCGATGCGATCGACCCAGGCGCGGACGCGCGGGTGATGCCTGTTGACGAGTATACTCGAAGTGGGTTCGACGACCGCCAGCTGGGTGAGTTGGCCGTAGATCGCGAAATCGGCCGAGGAGGGACGGGCGCCGAGAATGAAGCCCTGCTCCTCCACCAGGGCGTCGAGAATAGCGAGCAGGCGGGCAAAGCTCGCCTCGATCGTCGCGGCGGTCGTGTCATTGGATCCCACGACATAGAGCCGGTCGATCTGCCGCTTCGAAAACATGTCCGCCATCGTGTTGGCTTCGTCCTTCGGCATCGTCGGATGCGACCAGTAGACGAGAAGGGGGCCCGCATTCTCGGCGTCCGCCCTGTGGGCCCAGCGATAATGGAACATCGCCTTGGTCAGCCACTCATCGCCATAATCCTCGATCAGATGATTGAGAAAAGCGAGTACCGGATCGGTGGGAACCGTTGCGCGGCCATCATAATCGGATTCGAGCCGCCGAATGATCGGCGTGGAATCGACCATGGCCTCAATCCCGCCGTCTCCACCGCGGAAATAGAAGGTTGGCAGCAACCTGACCTTCGGCTCCGGATAGCCGTCCGGCCCGCCGCGAACGCCGCCCCAGTGCAGCGAATACGGAAGATGTCGATAGCGCAGATAGGCGATCATCTTGCGCGTGTAGGGCGATCCGGGGGCGCCCATCAGCTCGATACGGCCGGAGGTTGTCGAGACGGTCATTTCACCAGTCGGTCAGTCGGCCGGCGCGCCGCGGCGCCTGGCAAGTTCACGAAGATTATCCTCATGTCCGCTCCGGTCGAGACTGTAAAAGTTGATAAAGCCGATCATCGCCATCCAGAGCGCGAGGATCGTCGGTACATATACCGCGCCCAGATTCCAGAGCGTTTCTTCTGACACTTCTCCTTGAACGGCGCCGGTCGCGAGGCCGGCACCGGCAAGAACGAAACCGGCGACCACGATGCCGAGGCCTTCGCCCCATTTACGCATGAACGTGGAAGCCGCGAAGAACAGGCCTTCGGATCGCCGCCCGGTTTTCACTTCCGCCTGTTCCACGAGATCCGCGATCATCGATGCGGCGAGTATCTGAAAGCAGATGATCAGGCCGACATCGATCGTGTTGGCGATCAGGTAGAACCAGAAGATGAACGGCGATTCATTGCCCGGCAATACGCCGATGAGCCGCAGAAAGATCGGCATCGGTGCGCCGAGAAAGGCGATAAGACCTATGGTGATCGCGCCGCGCTTCTTGCCGAGTTTGCGCGTCACTATCGGCGCCAGTGTCGCACCGATGATCGCCGACACGAAAACGCCGAAGGTTATCATCCCGAGCTGCTGGGGACTGAAACCCCAGAAATAGGTTCCGAAATAAAACGCCAGACCCGCGGCCAGTCCGCTTGCCGTGAAGGCGAGAAGCGCGGCGATGAACAGCGCGAAGAAGGACCGGCTCGAGAGCGTCTCGAATATTTCGCGGAATATCTTGCCGAGAGTCAGTTCGCGTTTCGGCGGCGGGGCCTGGAGATGGGGAATTCGGGAGTGCGTGCCGACCGCGGATACCATGATGGCGGTGAAGATGAGGCCGGCTGCGATCATTCCGTAAAGCGAATAGGCTTCGGGATTGAACTGGCCGTTGGGTATTGCGAGCGTCGCGAAGGCCGGGAAGATCATCGCGAAGTTGATGACCGTCATCGCGTTTCCGCCGGTCCAGCCGAAATAGTAACGGAAGCCCAGCAGCGTGCTGCGCTCGTCGTAATCCTGGGTGAGCTCGGGGGTGAGCGCGGTATTGGGCGTTTCGAAAAAGGTTATGAAAGTCCGGATGATGATCGCGAGGACGACGATGTACCAGAACAGCGCGTTTTCGCTCCAACCCGTGGGCGGGTTCCAGATGAAATAATAGCTGACCGATATCGGCACCGCGGCGATGTACATGAAGGGATGGCGTCGGCCCCACCGGGATCGGAAATTGTCCGACCAGTAGCCAACGATCGGATCGCTGAACGCATCGGAGATCAACGCGATCAGTATCGCGAGGCTGACAAGCCTCGCATCGACGCCGATGACCTGCGCGTAGAACAAGAGCAGGAAATATTTGAGCCCGCCGTCCTTGACGCCATAGGCGACCGAACCGAAACCGTAAGCGAGCTTCGTGCCCGTCGACAGTTTCTTGGGTGTGCCGCTCTCTGCCGGGGCCGATCGCAACAGTTCGCGTTCCTGGGCCAGCTGGCCCGAGGCGGGCGGTTCCTTCATACAGACTCCCTCTCGGGCGGCTTTTCTTTTGTTATGAAGCGAACGATCGCCCGTGGCAAATCGCTCCGGGCGGACACGCCATCGTTCGACCGCCAACAGACCGTACCGCCGCTCCCAATGTCGGATTTGGGCAGGCCGACAACGAAAGTGCCCGGACCGTGAGGCCCGGGCACAGACGTGACGAACACCTGTTCGCCCCCTTTTGTCGGCTCCCGGTTCGCGCACATCCCTTCCCCTCAAGGTGTGCAGCGGGGAACCTCCCTGAACCACGGCCGTTAGGCGCGTGACGTGAAACAGGTTGCTAAGCCATTCGATTGGCGCTTGTCATGGGGGTAGAGGGATTCGGGCAACAATAAGTTTGCGCGTGTGACGTCAGCGCAACAGGCGCGCAACGGCCTTGATGCTTGCGGCGGACCTGCCGCCCGCCTAGAGACTCGGCTTACCAACGGCCCATTTCCGGACCCCTTAACCATGCGTCTTTCCAGTTATTTTCTGCCCGTCACCAAAGAAACGCCCGCCGATGCAGAGATCGTCAGTCACAAGCTGATGCTGCGTGCGGGTCTCGTCCGTCAGACATCGTCCGGCATCTATGCCTGGCTGCCGCTCGGCCATCGCGTGCTGAAGAAGATCGAGCAGATCGTGCGCGAGGAACAGGATCGCGTCGGAGCGGTCGAGATGCTGATGCCGACCATCCAGTCGGCCGACTACTGGCGCGATACGGGCCGCTATGACGCCTATGGCCCCGAGATGCTGCGGATCGAGGATCGTCAGGGGCGCGACCTGCTGTACGGTCCGACCAACGAAGACATGCTGACCGCGATCGTGAAAGGCGGCATGAACAGCTATCGCGATCTGCCGCGCATTCTCTACCATATCCAGTGGAAGTTCCGCGACGAGATCCGCCCGCGCTTCGGCGTGATGCGCGGCCGCGAATTCCTCATGAAGGACGCGTACAGTTTCGATCTCGACGAAGCCGGCGCGCGCAACAGCTACAACAAAATGTTCATCGCCTATCTGCGGACGTTCGCGCGGATGGGGCTGCGCGCGATCCCGATGCAGGCCGATACCGGACCGATCGGCGGCGATCTCAGCCATGAATTCATCATCCTGGCCCCGTCGGGCGAGAGCGAGGTGTTCTTTCATCGCAACTGGGAGGAACTGCGTTCGGCCGATCAGTTCGAAGTGGACGCCCGCGACACGGAAGCGTTGCAGACGTTCGTCGACTCGATGACGGCCGACTATGCCGCAACCGACGAGAAGCGCGACGAAGCGCGCGAATGGGAGCTGGGCGAGGATATCCGGCAATCCCGCGGCATCGAAGTCGGCCATATCTTCTATTTCGCCGACAAATATTCGGCGCCGCTCGATTTCAAGGTACCCGGGCCCGGCGGCGAGATGGTCACGCCGGTCGGCGGCAGCTACGGGATCGGCGTTTCGCGGCTTGTCGGCGCGATCATCGAGGCGAGCCATGACGAGGATGGCATCGTCTGGCCGGAACCGGTCGCGCCTTACAAAGTCGGTCTGATAAACATGCGCGTCGACGACGATGCCTGTGCGGCGGCGGCGGACGATCTGTACGCGAAGCTCCAGGCGGCGGGGGTCGAGGTCCTCTATGACGACCGCGACGAACGCGGCGGTGCGAAATTCGCGACCATGGACCTGATCGGGCTGCCCTGGCAGCTGGTCGTCGGGCCGCGCGGCCTCAAAAATGGCGCGGTCGAGTTAAAGCGCCGTTCAACCGGAGCGCGCGAAGAGGTGAGCCCGGACGCCGCCCTGGAGAAACTTGCATGATCCTGTCCCGCCACGAGCGGATGATCGCCAAACGCTATCTGCTGCCCGGCAAGGGGGAGCGGTTCATCTTCGTCGTCGCGTCGATCAGCCTCGTCGCGGTGATGCTCGGCGTGATGGCGCTGGTCGTCGTGATGAGCGTGATGAACGGCTTCCGTGCGGACCTGTTCGACAAGATCGTCGGGCTGAACGGCCATGCGGTGATGCAGGGCTATAGCGGGCGTTTGCCGGACTGGCAGGAAATCCTCGAGGAATCGCGTGAGATCGAGGGCGTCGTATCGGCGACGCCGCTGATCGAGCAGCCATTGATGGCGAGCTATGACGGCCGGGTCGAAGGCGTGCTGGCACGCGGCATGCGGGTGGAGGATATCCGGACCAACGAGACGATCAACTCGAACATCGTCGCCGGCGATATGTCGCTGCTGATGCCGGGCAGCAACCGGGTGGCTATCGGCTCGCGCCTCGCGACAGCGCTCGGAGCGGTTACCGGCGGACAGATCAGCCTGATCTCGCCGCAAGGACGCACGACGCCGTTCGGCACCGTCCCGCGCATCGTGTCCTATGACGTCGCGGCGATCTTCGAAGTCGGCGTCTACGATTTCGACAAGGCGTTCGTGCTGATGCCGATGGAGGACGCACAAACCCTGCTTCTCCTCGACGATGCAGTGGGCATGATCGAGTTCGACACGACCGACCCGGAGAATGTCGGAGAGATATTGGAGCCGATCGCGATCAACTTTGCCGGGCAGGGCGTGCTGACCGACTGGCGCGAGATGAACAGCCAGCTGTTCGACGCGCTGGCGGTGGAACGCGTCGTCATGTTCTGGGTATTGTCGCTGATCATCCTCGTCGCCGTGTTCAACATACTCTCGTCGCTCATCATGCTGGTTCGCGCCAAGAAACGCGACATCGCGATCCTGCGGACGATGGGCGCGACACGGCGCTCGATGATGAAGATCTTCCTGACGATCGGGCTGACGACGAGCGCGCTGGGAACGATCGCCGGATTGATACTCGGTTTCGTGCTGTTGCACTTCCGGCAGAATGTCGTGAACTTCATTCAGGTGATCACGGGCCAGAACCTCTGGGACCCGTCGATCCGCTTCATAACCGAACTGCCGGCCCGCACCGATCCGCTCGAAATACTCGCCATCGTTGCGCTCGCCATGGGTTCGGCGTTCGTCTTCACCCTGTATCCGGCCTTCAAGGCGGCGAGCACCGATCCAGTGCAGGTGTTGCGCTATGAGTGAGACGGTTCTCGAAGTCCGCAATCTTGCGCGCAGTTTCCAGCAGGGCAGCGTGACGATCGAAGTGCTGCGCGGCGTCGATATCCGCATCGACAAGGGGCAGATCGTAGCGCTTCTCGGGCCGTCGGGTTCGGGCAAGTCGACGATGCTGCAGGCGGTCGGGCTGCTCGAGGGCGGGTTCAGCGGATCGATAGCCATCGACGGCGAACAGGCGGCGAACCTGGAAAACGACGCGCGGACCCGGCTCCGGCGCGACCATCTGGGCTTTGTCTACCAGTTCCACCATCTGCTGCCGGATTTCTCGGCCAAGGAGAATGTGATCATCCCGCAGCTGATCCGCGGCGCGATGCCGGACGAGGCGGAAGCGCGGGCGGCATCCTTGCTGGACCGGCTCGGGCTCGGCCATCGTCTCGACCATCGTCCCTCGCAGCTTTCTGGCGGCGAGCAGCAACGGGTGGCCGTCGGCCGGGCGCTTGCCAACCGGCCATCGCTGGTGCTGGCGGACGAGCCGACCGGCAATCTCGACGAAGCAACCGCCGATATCGTGCTGGCCGAATTTCTTGCATTGGTGCGCGAGGAGGGCAGCGCAGCCCTGATCGCCACGCATAACGAGCGGCTCGCGAAAAAGACCGATCAGGTGTATCGCCTGCACGAAGGCCACCTCGAAAGGAGCGCCATATGAGCGTGTTCGATTTTTCCGTAAAACTGCCGGATGGGGCGGAGCAGGCGCTGGTCGACTATGCCGGCAAAACCGTCCTGATCGTCAACGTCGCGTCGAAATGCGGGTTCACGCCGCAATATGCGGGGCTCGAGGAACTGTATCGCAAATACAAGGCTCGCGGGTTCGAGATTCTGGCTTTTCCCTGCAATCAGTTTGGCGCGCAGGAGCCGGGCGATGCGGACGAGATCGCCAATTTCTGTACGCTGACCTATGACGTCACCTTCCCGCTTTTCGGGAAGATCGATGTGAACGGTGCCGATGCCGATCCGCTCTTCAAACATTTGCGCGAGCAAAAGCGCGGGCTTGCCGGCGACCGGATCAAGTGGAACTTCACCAAGTTTCTCGTCGATCCCAACGGCAACGTCGTGCAGCGTTATGCGCCCACGACCAAGCCCTATCAGATCGAGAAGGATATCGTCGCGCTGCTCGGCTAGAGCCGCTATCCACATTGTAAATCGATTATCGGCTTTGAAGAATCGCAAGCGCCGCCCATAAACGGGCCATGCGCTCCGCTCCCTTCGTCCCTTTGCGAATATTCTCGGCCTATACGATGCTCGAGGGTGCGATCCAGCCCAAGGAGATTGCGGCGCGCGCCCGCGAGCTCGGCTTTCCGGCGGCCGCTTTGGTCGACCGCAATGGCCTTTATGCCGCGATGCCCTTCTGCGCGGCCGCGTTCGAGAAAGGCGTGCAGCCGATTATCGGTACCTTGCTGGCGGTCGCCCGGCCGGGCCGCGCGGAGGGCGAGGCCCCCATCATCGACTGGCTGCCGCTGCTGGCGCAGGACGAGGCAGGATACGGCAATCTGTGCGCGCTTGTGTCCGAGGCGCATCTGGACCGGCCGCTCGAAGAGGCACCGCATGTGCCGTTCGAGGCGCTGGAGGGAAGCACCCACGGCCTCATTGCGCTCACCGGCGGCGGCGAAGGGGCGCTCGCCCGGTTGTTCGAAAGCGAACAGATCGAGGCAGCGCTCGCCTATGCCGATCGGCTGATCGATCTGT
Source organism: Parasphingopyxis sp. (assembly GCF_052168275.1). Lineage (GTDB taxonomy): Bacteria > Pseudomonadota > Alphaproteobacteria > Sphingomonadales > Sphingomonadaceae > Parasphingopyxis. The sequence goes on from NZ_JBQLZM010000107.1 coordinate 10,809, forward strand.
TTCCGGAGCGGCTCTATATCGAGATCAGCCGACGCGGCGACCCGGTCGAGGAGGCGAGCGAAGAAGCGCTGCTGGATCTCGCCTATGCGCGCGATCTGCCGCTTGTCGCAACGAATCCCGCTTTTTTCCAGCGCGAGGATTTCCATGCCGCGCATGATGCCATGCTGTGCATTGCCGACAGCAATTATGTCGAAAGCGACGATCGGCGGCATAGTCCCGCAGAGGGGTGGCTCGTTCCGCACGAGGCTATGGAAGCACGGTTCCGCGACCTTCCGGAAGCGCTCGCCAACACCTTGGTCGTCGCCGAGCGCTGCGCGTTCGCGGCGCCCAAGCGCGATCCGATCCTCCCCAGTGTCGCCGGCGATCTCGAGGGCGAGTCCGCACAGCTGAGAGAAGATGCCAGGGCCGGGCTCGAACTCCGGCTCGCGGCGATCCACGGCGATGCGCTGACCGACGAGATTCGCAAACCTTATGTCGAGCGGCTCGAATATGAGCTCGATATCATCATCGAGATGGGTTTTCCGGGGTATTTCCTGATCGTTGCCGATTTCATCAAATGGGCAAAGGGCGAGGGAATTCCCGTGGGGCCGGGACGCGGTTCGGGGGCGGGCTCGGTCGTCGCCTGGGCGCTGACGATCACCGATCTCGATCCGTTGCAGCTCGGCCTGCTGTTCGAACGCTTCCTCAACCCGGAACGCGTGTCGATGCCCGACTTCGATATCGACTTCTGCGAAACGCGGCGCGGCGAAGTGATCCGCTACGTCCAGCAGAAATATGGCCGCGACCAGGTCGCCCAGATCATCACCTTCGGAACGATGAAGTCGCGCGCCGTGCTGCGCGATGTCGGGCGCGTGCTGCAAATGCCCTATGGCCAGGTCGATCGGTTGACCAAGATGGTGCCCAACCACCCGACCGATCCTTGGAGTCTCGAACGCGCTTTGAACGGCGTGGCGGAGTTCGAGGCCGAATATAAAACCGATGCCGACGTCAAGAAGCTGATCGATCTTGCGATGAAGCTCGAAGGCCTGCCGCGCCACAGCTCGACCCATGCGGCCGGCGTCGTCATCGGCGACCGGCGACTCGACAAGCTTGTCCCGCTCTATCGCGATCCGCGGTCTGACATTCCCGTTACCCAATTCGACATGAAGAATGTCGAGAAGGCGGGACTCGTCAAATTCGACTTTCTCGGACTCAAGACGCTCTCGGTCCTGAAAAAGGCGGTTCAGTTGCTTGCCCAGCGCGGCATCGACGTCGACCTGGACCGGCTCGGCTGGGACGACGAAAAGGTCTACGAACTGCTCCAGAGCGGCGACACGGTCGGCGTGTTCCAGCTGGAATCGGAAGGGATGCGGCGCACCCTGGCGGCTGTGAAGCCGACCTGTTTCGAGGACATCATCGCGCTCGTCTCGCTCTATCGGCCCGGCCCGATGGACAATATCCCGATGTTCGGCGCGCGGAAGAACGGGCTGGAGAGAATCGAATATCCGCATCCCCAGCTCGAACCGATCTTGAAAGAGACGTACGGGATCTTCGTCTACCAGGAACAGGTTATGGAAGCGGCCAAGGTGCTCGCCGGCTACTCGCTCGGCGATGCCGACCTGCTGCGTCGGGCGATGGGCAAGAAGATCCAGGCGGAAATGGATGCCCAGCGCGATCGGTTCGTATCGGGATGCGCGCGCAACGATATCGCATCGGGCAAGGCGAACGAATTGTTCGACTTGATCGCCAAATTCGCCGGCTACGGTTTCAACAAGAGCCATGCCGCGGCCTATGCGCTGATCGCCTATCAGACGGCCTGGCTCAAAACCCATTACCCGCACGAATTCTACGCGGCCTCGATGTGCTACGACATGGGGAACACCGACAAGCTCGGCATCTTCCTCGAGGATATGCGGCGCGCCGATATCACCTGCCTGCCGCCCTGCGTGAATGCGAGCGAAGCGGTTTTCTCGGTCGAGGAGCAGGGCGACGGACACGCCGTCCGCTATGCGCTGGCCGCGCTCAAGGGTGTTGGACAAAAGGCGATGGAGCAGCTGGTCGCCGAGCGCGAAGCCGAAGGGCCGTTCGCCAGCCTCGACGACTTTGCCGCGCGGGTCGATCCTCACCTCCTGAACAAGCGCCAGCTCGAAAGCCTGGCCGGCGCCGGGGCGTTCGATGGTCTCGAACAGAATCGCCCCGCCGTATTCGCTGCCGCGGAAACCATCCTGGCGATCGCATCGAGCGCGGCCGATGCGAGGGAGACGGGGCAGGGCGGCCTGTTCGCCGATGGCGGCGACGCGGATATTGCCCATATACGCCTGTCCGATGCGGTCCAGTGGCCGCTGGCCGAACGCATGGCGCAGGAAAAGGAGGCGTTCGGTTTCTACTTTTCCGGTCATCCGGTGGACAATTACAAGCATCTGACCGACGCCTTCGGCGCGCAAAGTTACGGCGCGCTCTGCGCGATGCCGGCACCCACGGAGGGCGGGCGGATTTCGGCCGTCATGGCCGGTATGGTCGAAAATGTCCGCAAGCGCACATCGCGGCGGGGAAATCCGTTTGCGACGGCGACGCTGTCGGACAATTCGGGCCAGTTCTTCGCCAGCGCGTTCGACGAAGGGCCGCGGCTTGAACTCGAGGAAGCGGCCAAGACAGGCAGTTGCGGCCTGCTCCATGTCGAACTCGACTGGCAGCCGGGCGAGGACATGCCGCGCATAACGGTGCGCCAGTTCCAACCGCTCGAGACCTTGTCGAACAGCAAGCGGATGATGATGGCTGTGTCGCTCGCGGAGCCGGCTGCGCTGGAGCGGCTTGCCGAGCATCTCGGGGCGAACGGTGACGGACGCGGGACGGTCGTGTTCGAAGCGTCGCTGCCGGAAGGTGGTTGCGCGCATGTGGTACTCGGCCGGAACTTTGTCCTCGACGCCGAACGGGCGGAAACGATCCGTGGGCTTCCCGGCGTAATCGAGGCGCGGCTTTCCGTCGATAATGGCTCGGCCGACGAACAGCGGCCGAAGCTCGCGCTCGTTTCCTGAATTTCTGGGCTTCAGCAGTCATTAGGTACTGGACGGCCGCCCGCTTGCGGTTAAGGTAAGCGAAAAACCCAGACAGCCGAGAGGATGACCATGCTTGGAGGAATGCAGGACGCGCCGCTGCGCATCAGCAACATCATCGACCATGCCGCGCGCGAGCACGGCACGCGCGAGATCGTGACGCGCTGGGCCGATGGCAGCACCACGCGCTCGACCTGGGCGGGGATCGCCGAGGACGCCCGCAAATTCGCGCAGGCGCTCGAAAAGCTGGGCATGAAAAAGGGCGATCGCATCGCGACGCTCGCGATGAACCACGGGCACCACCTGTCGGCCTGGTACGGGATCAGCGGGATGGGCGGCGTCGTCCACACCATCAATCCGCGGCTCTTCGCTGAGCAGCTCGTCTATATCATCAACCATGCCGAAGACCGGGTGTTGCTGTTCGACAAGATGTTCGAGCCGATCGTCGAGGGCCTGAAGGACCAGCTCAAGACTATCGAGCATTTCATTTTGTTCGATGGTGATGGCGAGTATCCGACCTTCCGTAGCCTCGTCGACGCTGAGGATGGCGATTACGAATGGGTCGAGGGCAGCGAGCGCGAACCGTGCGGGCTCTGCTATACGAGCGGAACGACGGGCAACCCCAAGGGCGTGCTCTACGAACACCGTTCCAACGTTATCCATGCGATCACCGAAGGCCAGCCCGATGCGATGAACCTTTCGCAGCGCTCGGTGATGCTGCCGATCGTTCCGATGTTCCACGCCAATGCCTGGGGCCTGCCGTTCGCCTGCGCGGTTACCGGATCGAAGATGGTCTTCTCCGCTTCCAACGATGGCGGCGTTCTGCATAACCTGATGCTGGACGAGGGCGTAACCCATTCGGCCGGCGTTCCCACCGTCTGGCTCGCCATGTTCCAGCATATGGATGCGAACACGGTCGATTACGGCAAGCTGGAGATGGTCGTGATCGGCGGCTCGGCCGCGCCGCGCGCGATGATCGAGCGGCTGATGGAGGCCGGCGTCTACGTCCTCCATGCCTGGGGCATGACCGAGACCTCGCCGATCGGCACGATCGGGATGCGACCGCCCAACTGGGACGAACTGAGCTTCGACGAAAAGGTCGACATCATCTGCAAACAGGGCCGTACGCCGTTCGGCGTCGAGATCCGCGTCGTCGACGATGACGGCAACGCGTTGCCGCGCGACGGGGAAAGCTCGGGCAGCCTCCATGTGCGCGGGCCCTGGGTGCTCGACCAATATTTCCAGGACGAGAGCGGCAAGTGCGTCGGTGGCGACAACTGGTTCGATACCGGCGACGTCGCCGTCATCCATCCCGACGGCACGATGCAGATCACCGACCGAGCCAAGGACGTCATCAAGTCGGGCGGCGAGTGGATCAGTTCGATCGAGCTCGAAAATGCGGCGGTCGGCTGTCCGGGCGTGGCCGAGGCCGCGGCGGTCGGCGTCTATCATCCGAAATGGGACGAGCGCCCGCTGCTGCTGATCGTCAAAAAGGACGGCGCCGATCTCAGCAGCGAGGACGTAGTCGACTATCTGAAGGACAAGGTCGCCAAATGGTGGCTTCCAGACGAGGTCAAATTCGTCGACGAGCTGCCGCATACGGCGACCGGCAAGATCCTGAAGCGGGCGCTGCGCGACGAGTACAAGGACTACAAGCTCGAAACGGCTTAGAACAATTCGCCCTGCGGTCCGGCGGGCGGGCGAAACAGGTCGGAGCGCAGCGCGATCCGTTCCTGGTTCAGCCCGTGTTTGCGGCAGGCCTTGGCGAAGCGCGTCTGGATCAATTCGGCCCAAGGGCCGTAACCGCGCATCCGGCTAAAGAAATTCGGGTCATTGTCGCGCCCGTTCCGGATCGACCGGACGATATTCATCACCTTGCCGGCGCGGTCGGGATAATAGGCGTCGAGCCAGGCCAGGAAGAGCGGCGCGATTTCGTGCGGCAGGCGCAGCGGAATGAAGAAGGCGGCTTTGGCACCCGCCTCTGCGACCGCCTCGACGAGACGTTCGATCTCGTGATCGGTGATCGCCGGGACGATTGGAGACATCGACGCATAGGTCGGGATGCCGGCCTCGCTGAGTGCCGTGATCGCCGCCAGTCGTTTTCTTGCGGATGGGGCCCGGGGTTCGAGCGTCCGGTGCACCTTCGGATCGAGCGATGTCACGGAAATGGCGACCGCCGCCAGCTTGTCCTTTGCCATATCGGCCAGCAGATCGATATCGCGAACGACCCGGTCGGACTTGGTCGTTATCGTCAACGGGTGACGGGTTTCGGCGAGGATCGCGATACAGTCCCGCGTGATCCGGTACCGGCTTTCGATCGGTTGATAGGGGTCGGTATTCGTTCCCATGGCGATCGGCGAAGCGCGATAGCCGGGTTTGGACAGCGCCTCTCGCAACAGTCGGGGTGCATCGGGTTTGGCGAACAGCTTGGTCTCGAAATCGAGCCCCGGCGAGAGATCGTGAAAGGCATGGGTTGGGCGGGCGAAACAGTAGATGCACCCATGTTCGCAACCGCGATAGGCGTTGATCGAACGATCGAACGGAACATCGGGCGATCGGTTGCGCGACAATATGGTCTTGGGGCGCTCGATCGTGACCTGGGTTCGGATCGGATGGGGCGCGCCGTCGATCGCTTCGCGCGCATCGAGCCAGTCGCCGTCCGCTTCCCGCCCCGGCAGGTTGAATCGGCCGGACGGTGTATTGATGGTGGCGCCGCGCCCCTTTGCTTTTGATGAGAACATAACAAGAACAACTTGCCATATGCGTCTGCGCTGCGCAATGGTCGTCGGTGAAAATTGGGAGACGCGCGATGAAGAAACGGATTGGCGCTGCATTGCTGGCGCCCATTATCGTACTGGCCGGCTGCACGTCGCAGCCTGCGGCAGAGCCGGAGTCGGACGATAATGTCGACGCGGGGCGAGAGGCCCTGCGAGGCGATGCTCAGGGCCTGACCTTCGATGCGGAAGCGGCGGAAGGCACGACGCTGGTTCGATCGGAGGGTAGCGGCGACAGTTTCGACCCGGAATGCCTGATAACCGAAACCGGCATGGCCGGAATCGAAAACCCGGCAACGCTTGGCGAATTCGTCGAAGCCTTCCCGGCCGGCACGGCCCTCAGTTTCCAGCCCGTCTATATGGTGGATTTCGGATCGCTATGTACGCGCTCCGATGGCGAGGATTCCCTGTGCGTGGTCTTCGAAAGCTATGAGGTCGAGGAATATCGTCCGGATATTCCGGTGATTGCGATGGGCGTCTATGCGGACCAGTGCCGGACGGCCGAGGGCGTGGGGCCCGGAACGAGCGTTGCCGATGCGGTCGATGCATATGGCGAAGCGCGTTTCGGCTTCAGCTACGAAAATGAGGCGCGCGAATATGTGTCCTTCGCCGAAGCGCCGGACGCGTACAGTTTCCGCGCTGAATCGGACGTCGCCCAGGTGATGGAGGATGATCGCAATCGTCCATCGGGCCGCTATGGCGGCAACTATGCCGGAGTCGAGGGCGAAAGCTATTTCGAGACGAACGTCGCGCATCCCGACGCGCGGCTCTGGGAGATCTGGATTTCTACGCCTCTGTGAGGCGGGGCATCAGCTCGACGAAATTGCAGGGGCGGTAGCGGCTGTCGAGCTGGGTCGCGAGAATGCCGTCCCAGCCATCCTTCACCGCGCCGTTCGAGCCCGGCAACGCAAAGATGTAGGTGCCGCGCGCGACGCAGCCGCAAGCGCGCGACTGGATCGTCGAGGTCCCGATCTTTTCATAGCTGAGAGTACGGAATAGCTCGCCAAAACCCGGAATCTCCCGTTCCTGCACTCGTTTCAGCGCTTCCGGCGTAATGTCGCGGCCGGTCAGCCCGGTGCCGCCCGTCGTGATCACGCAGTCGATCTCGGGATCGTCGATCCAGGCATGCAGGCGGGACACGATATCGCCCAGTTCGTCGCGCACGATCTGGCGCGCGGCGAGTTCATGCCCGGCATCGGTCAGGCGCTGTTCGAGAATATCGCCGGAACTGTCCTGCTCGAGATTGCGGGTGTCCGAAACGGTCAGGAGGGCGATCCTGACCGGCTTGAACTCGGCGCTTTCGTCAATCGGCAACGCGCGTGCCCCCCTGGCCCGAAAGCCGGACCGCGACCGCCCCGGGCGTGCCCGGAAAACGGGGCCACATGCCTTGGGCGAGTGCGCCGAGGCTGCTCGTCTCTTCGCCCGCATTGCGCTGGTACATCCAGTAGTTCCTGAGGACGATCGGCACATAGCCGCGGGTTTCGTAGAAGGGGATGCTCTCGATATAGAGCAGGGGGTCGCCGCGGTCGCGCAGCCGGCCTTCCCAGTTCACCACCGCTCCCGGGCCGGCGTTATAGGAGGCGATCACCTTGGGGAGCAGGCCCTGCGTCCCGGGAAAATCGCGCATCCGCTCCATATAGTGCTGGCCATATTCGATATTGACCTCGGGCACGTTGAGTCGCGCGGCGTTGATCGTTTCCCCGCGCTGGCGGGCAATGTCGCTGGCCGTTCCAGGCATCAGCTGCAACAGGCCGCGGGCGCCGGCATGGCTAACGACGTCGGGCCGGAAATTCGATTCCTGCAGCGCATGGGCGTAGACCAGCGAGCGATCGACCCGCCAGCCGCCAACGGGCTCGTATCCGGGCGCCGGGAAACGGTCTCGCGCCGACGGATGATGGGCAACCGGCGCATTGCGCGCGATCCACAGTTCGGCGTTCGGCAGGCTCAACCGATTGGCGAGATCGAGCCAGGCGTCGTGATGGTGCGGATTGCCGATCGTCGCGCCATGGCGGACATATTGTTCGGCCAGACCGCGTTCGCCGATCTCGACCAGAGCCATCGCGCGCCGGGCGTTGGCCTCGGTCGCCACCGAATCCCAACCGGGCGAGAGCATTTCACGATGCGCCGGTGTTTCCGCGATACCGAGCGTCTGCGCGGCCAGAAGACCGTAGAAAGTCTCGTCCATTTGCGCAGCGGTGCGCAGGAGATTCTGGACGTTTTCGGGTTGTCCGCGGGCCATTTCGGCGCGGGCGGCCCAGTAAAGGCCCGCCGTACGCTTCTCGGCGTCCGGCGCGCGGCGTCCGACCGATGCGAAGGCATCGGCCGCCGCGTCGAAATCGCGGGCGCGCCAGGAGGCGAGCCCATCGACCCAGTCCGCGTGGACGGCCCAGTCGCCGGTTCCCGTGCGGGCCTGTCTCGCGAGCCGTTGCGCGTTGCGATCGTCGCCCGTCAGATAATAGGACCATGCGACCCGCTGGCGCACTTCGGTCAGCCCCGCGGGTGACAGGCCGCCGCCATGCTGGTTGAGCAGGTTCTCCGCCTCGCGCGGGCTGTCGTCCACGATCAGCGGGCGGATTTGCTGCACCAGGGCGCGTGCTGCACTGTCGTCGCTTACGGGCCGGGCGACGCCGCGGCGCGACGGACCGGGCAGCCGGCGCAAGGTCTGCGCTTCCGGAAGTCTCGGCATGTGATCGAGGCCCCGGCGCTCGGCGAGGCCGGCGATACGGTTCGCATCGGGGAGGTCGGGCGCATCGTTGAGCAGCGCGCGCAGCGGCTCGAGCTCGACGCGCGGCGAGCCCGCGGCCAGATAGAGTTCGGCACGGGCGACGGGATGCAGGATACCGCGCGGCGCCCGGGCGAGACGGCCTTCGGCACTTTCCCAATTGCGATTCCGGATATCGGCGAAAATCTGCCGATAGGCCTCGCGCTCGCTGCGATCGAGCACCGAGTCCAGATCGGCTTGCGAAGAACCGATGCCGGCAGGCGCGATGCTGGCGCTATCGGCAAGAGCCGGACCAGCGGCGGCGATCAGAACGCTAGCGGCAAGGAGATTCAGTTTCACGCAGTCATCCCTTCGGTCATCATCTGCAGATCCTTCCAGCTTTGCGCCTTGAGGCGGGGCTGCCGGAGCAGGAACCGCGGATGGAAAGTTGCGGTCACCGACACAGTGCCGCCATCATGGTTAAAAATGTGTGTCTTTCCACGGCTTTCATTGAGGCTGGACCCGCAAAAAACACGGCTCGGCGTATCGCCCATCACCAGCAGCTGGCCCGGCTTGGCCAGGGCTACGTGATGCCGCGCGGCGCGGGTCAGCGTATCGAATCCCGTCTCGTCGATCGCTCCGCCGGCCATGCGCATCGGCGACAGCGGTGCGATATAGGCCGACACGCGATCCCGGCCGATGGCCGCGAGCATACGATCGAACAGCCGGCCGGTGTCGCCCGAAAGCAGCTGGCCGGCCTGCCGATCGCCCTTGTCCGGCATGTCGACGAGGATCATCAGCCCGCTGGCGGGATCGCCGATCGCGTCGAGCCTGTCGCCTGCAGGGCCGTCCAGCGCGTCGGTCGACAATAGCCATTCGCGAAACGCGCCGAGATCGGCCGGCATTTGCAGGGGTTTGGACGAAGCGGCGGAGGGGACGGCTTTCGGCTCGACCGTCCGGCCCGTTTTCCCGGGCAACTTGGCTTCCTCCAGCCAGCTGCGCGGTTCGTCGGCGACGATCGTGTCGACGCCGGCTTCCCGCCACCAGCGAACCAGATTGTCTGCGTCGTTGTTAATCGCTTTGCACCCCCGCTTTGCTTGGTTTTCCATAGAGTCGAAGGTTGACGGCGTGGTCAATCGCCGGGCAGTGACTATCTGATAGATTGGTTGCTGGCCGCGACGATATGAGCGAAACACGGTCGGCTGAAGGAGAAAGCGCGAACATGTCCGAACGGGAATCCATGCCCTATGACGTCGTGATTGTCGGTGCCGGCCCGGCGGGGCTTGCCGCGGCGATCCGGCTCAAGCAGCTGGCCGAGGAGACGGGGAAGGAGATTTCGGTCTGCATCCTCGAAAAAGGTAGCGAAGTTGGCGCGCATATCCTGTCGGGGGCGGTGGTCGATCCGAAGGCGCTGGACGAACTTTTCCCGGACTGGCGCGATTTCGACGACAATCCGCTGACGGTTCCGGTCACCGAAAACCATCACTGGATCCTCTCGGCAACGAAAAAGCGCGAATTCCCGCACTTCATGATGCCAACTTTCATGAACAACAAGGGAACTTACACGGTCAGCCTGGGCAATTTCTGCCGCTGGCTCGCCAGCCGCGCGGAAGCCATGGGCGTCGAGATTTTCCCGGGCTTCGCGGCCGCCGAGATCCTCTACAACGAGGACGGATCGGTGAAGGGCGTCGCGACCGGCGACATGGGCATCGCGCGCAACGGCGAGAAGAAGCCCGATTACATGCCGGGCATGGAGCTCCACGCCAAATACACCTTCTTTGCCGAAGGGGTGCGCGGGCACCTGTCGAAGATGCTGATCAAGCAGTTCGCACTCGATGCGAACTCCGAGCCGCAAGTCTATGGTCTCGGGATCAAAGAGCTTTGGGACATCGAGCCGGACAAGCATGCGCCGGGCCGCGTGATCCACACCCAGGGCTGGCCGCTCGACGAGGCAAACGGCGGCGGCTTCCTCTATCACCAGGAGAATGGGCAGGTCGCGCTCGGTTTCGTCACCTGGCTCAACTATTCCAACCCCTGGCTTTCGCCGTTCGAGGAGATGCAGCGCTGGAAACAGCATCCCGCGATCCGCGAGATCCTCGAGGGCGGCAAGCGCGTGTCCTATGGCGCGCGCGCGATCAACGATGGCGGCTGGCAGTCGGTGCCCAAGCTCGCCTTCCCGGGCGGCGCGCTGATCGGCTGTTCGGCCGGTTTCGTGAACGTCCCGCGGATCAAGGGTAGCCACACCGCGATGAAGACCGGCATGATGGCCGCCGAAGCCGCGTTCGAGGCGGTCCATGCCGAGCGCGCCGGCGACGAACTGACCGCCTATGAGCAGGCCTATGAGGACAGCTGGGTCTACAAGGAGCTGCGCAAGGTCCGCAACACGCTGCCGCTGGTCGAGAAATACGGGAATTTCATGGGTACGATTCTCTCGGGCATGACGATGTGGGCCGAACATCTCGGAATCCGCATGCCGTTCACGATGGGCCATCACCCCGACAATGAAAGCCTGTGGCGCGCCGACCAGGTGAAGAAGATCGACTATCCGAAGCCCGACGGCGTGATCAGCTTCGATCGCCTGTCCTCGGTCTTCCTCTCCAACACCAATCACGAGGAGGACCAGCCGGTCCATCTGACGCTGAAGGATCCGGACGTGCCGGTCGCGTACAACCTGCCGCTCTATGCGGGGCCCTCGCAGCGCTACTGCCCGGCCGGCGTGTACGAGTTCGTCGAGGACGAAGCCGGCAATCCGCGGTTCCAGATCAATGCGCAGAATTGCGTTCACTGCAAGACTTGCGACATCAAGGACCCGACCCAGAACATCAACTGGGTCGTTCCCGAAGGCGGCGGAGGACCCAATTATCCCAATATGTAAGCGTTTCGTCGGGCGCACGGCGCTCTTCCTCGCCTCGGCGCTCGCCTTTTCGGGCGCCGCGCAGGCGAGCAATCCGCTCGCCGACTATGCCCGCGCCCGGGTGGCGGACGCTTCGGGGCAGCTCGGCCTCGCGGCGGAGGGATACGCTTCGGCGCTGTCCGATGCGCCGTTCGACGAAACGCTGGCGGCCCGCGCCTATCGCCGGGCGGTCGCGGCCGGCGACCGCGGGCTGGCGCTGCGCGCGGCGCAATCGCTGCGCAGCGGCGCGGCGCTGCCGCCCGACGGCGAATTCCTGTTCCTGATCGAGGCGCTCGAGGACGGCGACTGGGCCGAGGCGCGGCGCGTCGTCGACCGGATCGAGGAGCAGGGGCTGTTTTCCTCGCTCGCGCCCGTGATGCGGGCCTGGATCGCGTACGGAGCGGGCGATGACGATCCGCTCGAACTGTTGGCGGCCGGCGATCAGGACGCGATCGCGGCGAACTATGCGCGCGAGCATCGCGCCCTGCTGCTGCTCGCCATGCGCCGCCATGACGAAGGGATCGCCGAAACGCTGGCGCTGAGCGAGCTCGGCCCGCCCCGGTTCCTGCGGCTGCGTCTTGCGGCGGCGGCGCGGCTCGTCCAGGCGCGCCAGCGCGACGAGGCGCTGGCGCTCCTTCCGGGCGACAGCCGCGCCGAACGCGCGGCGCGCGAGAATATCGAACGCCGGCGGTCGATCCCCGGCGCGGTCGACAGCGCGTCGGACGGTATTGCGGAGATGTTCGTCCGGCTCGCCACCGAGATCAACCGGCAGAACGCGTCTTCGCTGGCGCTGACGATCAGCCGGTTCGCGACCTTCCTCGCCCCCGACAATTCGGTCGGCTGGTTCGTGACCAGCGGCATCCTGAACCAGGCCGAGCAGGAAGACGCGGCGCTTGCCGCGCTGGACGGCGTCGGATCGCGCGACCCCTTCTATGCCGATGTGCAGGACATGCGCGTCCAGCTGCTGGCCGAAACCGACGAGCCGGAGGCGGCGCTCGAACTGGCGCGCGGCCGCGCCGAGGCGCGCGATGCGACGGCGGCCGACTGGCAACGGTATGGCGAGCGCTACGCGGCGCTCGAACGCTATGGCGATGCCGCCGAGGCCTATGGCCGCGCGGTGACGCTGGCCGGCGGCGACGCGGCGCCGTGGAGCGCCTGGCTGCTCTATGGCGGGGCGCTGCTCGATGCCGGGCGCTGGGCGGAATCCCGGCCGGCGCTGGAAAAGGCGGTCGAACTCGCCCCCAACCAGGCCATGGCGCTCAACTATCTCGGCTATGCACTGCTCGAACGCCGCGAGGATCTCGATCATGCCGAGGAACTGATCCGCCGGGCGAGCGAACTCAGCCCGGACAGCCCCTCGATCACCGATTCGCTCGGCTGGGTCTATTATGTGCGCGGCGATCTCGATCGCGCGATCCCCATGCTCGAACGCGCATCGGTCGGCGAGCCGGCCGAACCGACGATCAACGAGCATCTCGGCGACGCCTATTGGACGGCGGGCCGCCGGCGCGACGCGCGCTTCGCCTGGCAGGCGGCGCTGGTATCGGCGGAGGACGAGGCGGCCGAGCGGATTCGCCGGAAGCTCGACATTGGCCTCACCGCCGAGACCGCCTCGCCCTGATGGCGGAGCGCCAGCGGGCATTGCGCGAAACCGCCCATGCCAAGATCAACCTCGCGCTGCACGTTCGCGAACGGTTGCCCGACGGCTATCACCGGATCGAAACGCTGTTCGCCTTTTGCGAGGACGGCGATGTGCTGGAGGCCGAGCGGGCGGAGGGTCTCCGCCTGACCATCGACGGGCCGTTCGCCGCCGGCCTTTCGACGGGTGAGGACAATCTGGTGATGCAAGCGGCCGCGCGGCTGCGCGCCGAACGGGCGCCGGAGGCGGGGGCGCTCATCCGGCTGACGAAGAATCTGCCGGTCGCGTCCGGAATCGGCGGCGGATCGGCCGATGCGGCCGCGACGCTGCGGCTGCTGGCGCGGCTTTGGGCGGTGCCGGAGGACGATCCGCTGCTCGCGACGATCGCGGGCGGCCTCGGCGCGGACGTGCCGGCCTGCCTGTTGTCGCGAACCTGCCGGGGCGAGGGGAAGGGCGACGATCTCGCGCCAGTCGAGTTCGGGGAAATCGCGCGGCGCGCCGTCCTGCTCGTCAATCCGGGCGTCGCGGTGCCCACCGGGCCGGTGTTCGCGGGCTGGGACGGACGGGACCGGGGCGGACTCGCGCTCGCCGATCCGCCGCGCCTCGATGCCGGTTGGCGCAACGATCTCGCGGCGCCCGCCCGGGCCGCCCAGCCGGTCATCGGCGACGTGCTGTCGGCGCTCGCGGGCCAGCCCGGCGCGCGCTTCGTCCGCATGTCGGGCTCCGGGGCCACCTGTTTCGCGCTGTTCGACGATTTCGCGACGCGCGATGCGGCGGCGGATGCGATTGCGGGCGACAATCCCGACTGGTGGATGCTGCGGTCGCGGCTGCGGTAGGGGCGTGGTCAATCTGTCCGGCTCGCTGCGCTTGACGGGCGGTTGTCCTTTTTTGCCACGAAAAATGCGAAGCCCTCCCCCTTGATGGGGGAGGGTTGGGTGGGGGTGCACCATCGGCTGGCGATGCCGCCCGTTGATAGATCACCCCACCCCTAGCCCCTCCCCATCAAGGGGAGGGGGATTCCGACCGATGACGGAAATCGATAACCGCCGAAGCGTTTTGCAGCGCTCACAATGACGCTCGAAAACGGACCGGTTTCTGCCGTTAACCCTCTTTTTGCGCCATTTCTTATGCAATAGCCCTAATATTGGCGGACGAACGGATCGATCCCCCTGCGGGTGACGTCCGCCAATGATCTGCGAACTCTCCAAAGCGCGCACGTCATTGAAACGGGCAGCACGCCTCCGGGCGGCGCTGCCCGTTTCCGTTCAGCGGCCCGCGGCGGCCAGGCGCTCGGCGACGAGGCCGAGCGGCATCGCGCCCTGATTGAGCACGATCGCATTGAAATTCCGGACGTCGAAGGCGCCGCCCTGGGCCGTGCGCATCCGCTCGCGCAACTCGATCAGCCGCAGCTGGCCGAGCTTGTAGCCGAGCGCCTGGCCGGGCCAGGCCATATAGCGCTCGATCTCGGCGATGACCCGGCTCTCGGCGATGCCGGTCGCGCCCTGCATGAAGCGGATCGCCTGTTCGCGCGTCCAGCGCTTGTGATGGAGCCCGGTATCGACGACGAGGCGGACGGCGCGGAACAGCTCGTCCTGCAGCCGGCCGAGATCGCCGAACGGATCGTCGTCATAATAGCCGAGCTCCTTGGCGAGCAGTTCGGCATAGAGCGCCCAGCCTTCCTGATAGCCGTTGAAGCTCGCGATCCGGATGATCAGCGGCGCTTCGCCGAGGCCGCTGGCGATCGCGACCTGGGTGTGATGGCCGGGCACGCCTTCGTGATAGGTGAGCGTCGGCAGGCGGAAGCGCGGCACCGCGCGCATGTCGCGCAGGTTGATCCAGTAGGTGCCGGGCCGCGTGCCGTCGAGCGAGGGCGCGTCGTAATAGCCGCCGGGCGCGCTGTCCTGGGTCGCCACCGGGACGCGGCGGATGACCAGCTGTTGCCGGGGAATGATGTCGGGCGGCAGCATGTCGCCATAATTGGCTTCGGCGCGCCGGGCGAGCTCGCCGACATAGTCGAGCAGTTCCCGCCGCCCGGCGTCGCTGTCCGCGAACAGGAAGCGCTCGTCGCCGGCCAGCCGCAGCATCCGTTCGCCGACGCTGCCGCCGGTCTCGCCGTTCGCGGCGAGCAGCGCGTCCATCTCGGCGGTGATCCGGCGGACCTCGTCGAGGCCGATATCGTGGATCTCGTCCGGCGACTGTTCGGTATCGCCGAGCGCCCGGACATTGGCCGCATAGAGCGCCTCGCCCTCGGGCTGGGCCCAGATGCCGGAATGCTCCTGGCCGCGCGGCAGCATGTCCGCGATCTGGTCGCGCAGCCGCTGGAAGGCGGGGCGCGCTTTGGTCTGCAGCGCGGTGATGGCGAAATGCAGGGCCGTGGCGCGCAGGGTCGTGTCGGTGACGGCGGCGGCCATGCCGTCGTCGAACGCCTCGATCAGCGGATGGGATTCGGCCGGGCCCGCGAGAAAGGCGTCGAGCACGGGGAGCGTCTTGGCGAGCAGCGCCCGGGGCGGGCGGCAGCCGGCGGCCTCGTCGGCGCGGACCTTTTCGAGGACGCCGGCAAAGGCCGTCTCGAAGCCGTTCAGCTTTTCGAGCCAGGCGTCGATCGCCTCGGGCGTCCGCACCGATTGCTGGGTCGTCATCACCGCCTGGGAATCGATGTGCGGCCCGCTGATCTGCGAGACGAGATAGGGGAGATGGTTGACGTAGCTGAACGGGTTGATCCGGCCGTAGGGGATGGCGGCCGAGCCCCCGGCATTGGCGAGCACCGCTTCGGACACCGCGGCATGGAGCGCGTCGCGCGAACCGCGCGGGCAGTCGAGCGCGGAGATGCGCGCCCGGCTCGCCGCCGTGCCGTCGCGCAGCGCCTGTTCGCCGGTGGGGGAATAATCGTCGAGCCGGCGCGCGAGCGGGCCGCCGTCGAGCGCCGCGTCGGCGCCGTTATAGGTCGCGACTTCGGGCAGCAGCGCGAGCAGCCGGTCCGCCTCCATCGCGAGCGCCATCCCGGCGTCGCAGCCCTGCGCCTCCCGGGCGGGCAGGGTCGCGCATCCGCCGACCCCCAATATCGTTCCGGCGGCGAGCCCGGCCATGGCCTCGCGGCGCGTCAGTTCGAAACCCATGTGCGACATCCTGTTTTCTGCTTGGGCCAGTTTCTTCTGTGGTGACATAGCCGGCGCGGCACGGCAACTAGGGCGCGATGCGAGTTTCGAATAGAAAATCCCTATTGGAATGCGCGGCATGACCGACGTCTTTATCGAGATCGCGGGGCGGGCGGAGTCCGGGCTTGTCCTGATTGCCGACCATGCATCGAACCGGGTGCCCGAGGATATCGACCTCGGCGTGCATCCGTCGGTGCTCGACAAGCATGTCGCGGTCGATATCGGCGTCGACCGGCTGGCGATGCTGGTGTCGGCCGAGCTGGGCTGCCCGGCGATCATCGCCAACGTCTCGCGCCTCGTCGTCGACCTCCATCGCGAGCACGACAATCCGGCGGCGACGCCCGTCCATAGCGACGGCCACCATATCCCGGCCAATGCCGCGCTCGACGAGGCCGGGCGGCGCGAGCGGATCGAGCGCTTCTGGCATCCCTATCACGGCCGGGCGGCGGAACTGGTCGATACCCATGCGCCGACGATGCTCTTCACCCTGCACAGCTTCACGCCCCGGCTCGAGACGCGCGCGCACGAAACCCGGCCCTGGCACGCCGGCATCCTCTACAACCGGGACGACCGGGCGGCGCGCATCGCGATCCCCAAGCTCGAGGCGCTCGGCCTCCATGTCGGCGACAACGAGCCCTATTCTGGGCAGGAACTGAACGCGACGATGGACCTCCATGCCGAGGCGCGCGGATTGCCCTATCTCGCGATCGAGGTGCGGAATGACTTGATCGCGGACGCAGAAGGCGCAAGGAAATGGGCCGAATTGCTCGTGCCCGTCATCGCCGAAACGCGCGACGCGCTCATATAGACCGATCAGGAAAGTTTCATGTCCAACCGTTTCGACAAGAGCAAACTGCCGAGCCGGCACGTCTCGCTGGGGCCGTCGCGCGCGCCCCATCGCAGCTATTATTACGCGATGGGCTTGAGCGAGGAGGAGATCAACCGCCCCTTCGTCGCCGTGGCCAGTGCCGGGAACGACAGCGCGCCGTGCAACACCGTGCTCGACTATCAGGCCGATATCTGCCGCGAGGGCGTGATCCAGGGCGGCGGCATGCCGCGCCGGTTCAACACGATCACCGTCACCGACGGCATCGCGATGGGCCATCAGGGAATGAAGAGTTCGCTTGTCAGCCGCGAGGTCATCGCCGATTCGATCGAGCTTTCGATGCGCGGCCATTGCTACGACGCGCTGGTCGGTTTCGCGGGCTGCGACAAGTCGCTTCCGGGCATGATGATGGCGATGCTGCGGCTCAACGTGCCGTCGATCTTCGTCTATGGCGGATCGATCCTGCCGGGGCAGTTCCATGGCGAGGACGTTACCGTCGTCGACGTGTTCGAGGCGGTCGGCCAGTACGAGGCCGAGAATTGCCCGCTCCAGGAACTGATCGAGCTCGAAAAGGTGGCCTGTCCCGGCCATGGCGCGTGCGGCGGGCAGTTCACCGCCAACACGATGGCGTGCGTCGGCGAGGCGATCGGGCTTTCGCTGCCCAACAGCAACATGGTCCCCGCGCCCTATGAATCGAACGCCGATATCGCGCGCTCGGCGGGCGAGCAGGTGATGAACCTGCTCGAGGCCGATCTCCGCCCGCGCACCATTTGCACGAAAGCGGCGTTCCAGAATGCGGCGCGCGTCGTCGCCGCGACCGGCGGGTCGACCAACGCGGCGCTGCACCTGCCGGCGATGGCGAACGAGTGCGGGATCGATTTCGACCTGTTCGACGTCGCCGAGACCTTCAAGTCGACGCCCTATCTCGCCGACCTCAAGCCGGGCGGCAAATATGTCGCCAAGGACATGTACGAGGCGGGCGGCGTCTACATGCTGATGAAGACGCTGCTCGAAAACGGCCTGCTCGACGGCGAGTGCATCACCGTGACCGGCAAGACGCTGGGCGAGAATATCGACCGCGTCGTCTGGAACCCGAACCAGAAGGTCATCTACGCCGTCGACAAGCCGATCACGCCGACAGGCGGCGTCGTCGGCCTCAGGGGATCGCTCGCCCCCGACGGCGCGATCGTCAAGGTCGCGGGGATGGAGCGGCTGCAGTTCGAAGGCCCGGCGCGCTGCTTCGACAGCGAGGAAGACTGTTTTGCCGCGGTCGAGAAGCGCGATATCGCCGAAGGCTCGGTGATCGTCATCCGCTATGAAGGGCCCAAGGGCGGCCCCGGCATGCGCGAGATGCTGTCG
>NZ_JBQLZM010000108.1:0-5112 GCF_052168275.1 Parasphingopyxis sp.
TGCGCTTCGAGCTCGCCGCTGACGAAGATCAGCTGCCCTTCGGTCGGCAACCGCGCATCGGCGCCGAGCGCGCGCAGCCGCCGCTCGGCGGTCTCGAGATCGCCGTGCAGCGTCGCCTCGCGCACGAGCTCCGCGCGGCCGCAATTGACGAGCCTCGCCAGCCCGTATTTGTGGCCCGAGCTGATCAGATATTCGTAGAGTTCGTGCGCATATTCGCTCTTGCCCTTGAGCGCGGCCATGCGGGCCAGCGTCACCACGCCCAGGCACAGGGGATCGACGATCGACTGTTGCTGGATCAGCGGGAGATAGGCCGAGATGACCTGTTCGGCCTCGACGAGGCTGTTGCGTTCGTACAGCGCCTCGCCGAGATGCGCGGCGACGACGCTGCCGGCAAGGATGCCGGCCGGCGCCTCCATGTCGATCTCGCGGAGCGCGCGCCGCAAATGGTCGATCGCTTCGCCCAGTTCCCCCTCGGAGAGCTTGAGGCTGGCATGGATCGAATCGGCATAGGAGCGGCCGAAATAATTCTGCGCCTTCTCGTGCAGCGGCACGGCGCGAAGCAGCAGGTCGTGCGCTTCGGGAAACTGGCTCTGCGTGCCGAGCCAGAACGCGAAGGCGTTGAACGCGACGGCTTTCGAGAAAGGCTGGTCCTCGGTGAGCCATTTCTCCGCATCGCGCGCGCGCTCGCCCATTTCGGCCACCCGGTCCTCGGCGGCGAGCACGAAAATCCGCAGCACTTCGAGTTCGGCGCGCTGCACGGCGTCGGCATCGGTTTCGGCAAGCGCGGCCTCGCACAGGTTGAGCAGGTTGTGCGCCTTGGCGAACTGCCGGCGGAAGCCATAGGCGATGATCGCCGCATCGAGCAGCTTGGGCCGCGCCTGGACGATCTCCAAGCCCAGCTGTTCGAGCAGCGAGACGAGCAGGCCGAGTCGTTCCTCGCGCACCAGCTGGTCGGCGACCTGTTCGAGGCATTCGGCCGCCTTCTCGGTGTGGCCGGCGGCCAGGTAATGGCTGATCGCGACCTCGTTCATCCCCGCCGCGGCGAACCATTCGGCCTTGTGGGCGTGCCGGTCCGCCAGCGCCTCGGCGCTGATCTCCTGCTTGAGCTGCTCGCGCAGAAAATCGCCGAACAGCGGGTGAAAGCGGAACCAGTGCTTGTCGCCGTCGACGGGATCGAGGAACAGCCCCTCGTCGCACAGCCGGTTGAGCAGCAACCCGCCCGTCTTGCCGCCGAGCCGGTGGTCGACCAGTTCGCCGCACAGCCGGTCGGCAAGGCAGATCGCCAGCATCGCCTCGCGCGTCTCCTTGCTCTGCGCCGAAAAGACCTCCTGCGCGAGATAGTCGACCACCTCGTGCGTCATGCCGCTGCGCAGGGCGGTCGCCGATCCCTGCTTGGTCGAGGAGAGCGAGAGGTTGATGAACTGGAGCGCCGCGGGCCAGCCGTCGATGCGGCTGTGCAGGCGGCGGACCTCCTCGAGGCCGAGCCGGCAGCGCTCGGCAAGGAACTGATAGGCCTCGCCGAGATCGAACCGCAGATCGACGCTGCCCAGCATGATCGCCCGGCCGGAAAGCTTGAGCCGGGCGCTCGCGATATCGGGCACGGCGCGCGTCGCGACGGCGATCCGCTTGCCCGGCGGCAGGGCTTCGATGATGCGTTCGAGCAGGGCATCGGCCTGGCCGTCCGCAAACTGGTCATATTCGTCGAGCAGCAGCAGCGCGCGGCCCTCGATGGCGGCGACCAGCCCGGGAATATCGCGGCGCGCGCCCGTATATTCGCCGCCCGATTCCTCGACCAGCCGCTCGGCGGCGCCGACGAACATCTGCACGAACCGCGAGAGATCGGAATCCTGCGAAACCGGCGTTATCCAGGCGACCCGGCCGCCGGCGGCCTCTTCCTCCGCCGCGAGCTGGCGCAGCAGCGACGATTTTCCGTAGCCGGCCGGTGCCTGGACGAGAATCAGCTGCGCGCCGCTGGCGCGGATTCTCTCGAGCAGGTTTTCGCGTCGCAGATCCAAAGGCTATCGCTCCCGAGGCGGCCCTTTCCGGCCGATTCTTTCCATTACCCTACCCGTTCTAACGGGAAAGGGGCATGCCGCCCTACCCTTTTGGGCGGTGCGATCGCCGGAGCCCCGTCGAAAGCAGGACGGGTTCCGCCTCTCATTCGGATTTGGAGATCGATCGATGCCCCGCACCGCCATCGTCGCCGGCGTAGCGATGACGCCTTTCGCGACGCCGCGCCGGTCGCGCGACTATCGGAGCCTCGCGCGCGACGCCGTCGGCGACGCGCTCGCCGACGCCGGGCTCGACTACGACCGGATCGAACAGGCCTATGCCGGCTATGTCTATGGCGACAGCACATCGGGCCAGGCCGCGCTCTATGCCAGCGGGCTGACCGGCATCCCGATCGTGAACGTGAACAACAATTGCGCGACGGGATCGACCGCGCTTTTCCTCGCCCGCCAGGCGGTGACCGGCGGCGCGGCCGAATGCGTGCTCGCCCTCGGTTTCGAGCAGATGCGCCAGGGCGCGCTGGCAAGCGTCTATGACGACCGGCCCGATCCGCTCGATCCGTTTCTCGACACCGTCGAGACCCGCCTCGGCCCGTCCGACAGCCCGATGGCGCTGCGTCTCTTCGGCGGCGCCGGCCTCGATTACCAGCGACGCTACGGCGCCGAAGACCGGACCTTCGCGCTGATCGCGGAAAAGGCGCGGCGCCACGCAGCAGCCAATCCTTTCGCGGTTTTCCGCGATCCGCTGAGCGTCGAGGAGATCCTCGCCTCGCCGCCGATGTACGGCCCGCTGACCCGGCTGCAATGCTGCCCGCCCACCTGCGGAGCCGCCGCGGCCGTGATATGCAGCGAAGAATTCGCGACGACGCGCGGAATAGCGGCCGATATCGCGATCGCCGGCCAGGCGATGACGACCGACCGCCCCGATTCCTTCGACGGCGACGATCTGGCGATCACCGTGGGCGCCGGCATGTCCCGCGCTGCGGCCCGGAAGGTCTATTCCGAAGCCGGAATCGGACCCGACGATATCGATCTCGTGGAGCTTCACGACTGTTTCACCGCCAACGAACTGCTGAGTTACGAATCGCTCGGCCTGACCGAGGAAGGTACCGCCGAACGCTTCATCCGCGACGGCGACAACAGCTATGGCGGCAAGGTCGTCACCAACCCGTCGGGCGGATTGCTGTCGAAGGGCCATCCGCTCGGCGCGACGGGCCTTGCCCAATGCTTCGAGCTGGTCACCCAGCTGCGCGGCGCCGCGGGCGAACGGCAGGTGGACGGCGCGCGGCTGGCGCTGCAACACAATATCGGGCTGGGCGGCGCCTGCGTGGTGACGCTGTACGAGAACCGGGCGGGACGGGCATAAGGCCCGGCCGCGGCAAGACAGGAGAGCGGGAATGGGCGAGATCGTTGCACGGTGCTGGCATTTCAACGAACGGCCGAAAGAGATGGTGGACGTGAACACCTTCGTCCTCCGCGAAACGCCGGTTCGCGCGCTCGAGGACGGCGAATTCCTGTTCCGGACCCTCTATCTCTCGCTCGACGCCACCAACCGCGTCTGGCTCAGCGACTGGGACATCTACATGGAGCCCGTCCATATCGGCGAGCCGATGCGCGGCTTCGTCTTCGGCGAGATCATCGAGAGCCGGCATCCGGACTTTCCGGTCGGCGCCCATGCCGCCGGCCTGCACAGCTGGGCCGACCATATCGTCAGCGACGGCGCGGGGTTTTCGGTCTTCCCGCCGCTCGACGGGGTCGACCTGGCCGAAGCCTTCGCGGTGCTCAGCGTCGCCGGCCCCACCGCCTATGTCGGGCTGCACGATATCGGCGAGCTCAATGGGGGCGAAACGATCGTCGTCAGCGGCGCGGCCGGCGCGGTCGGCGTGATGGTCGGCCAGATCGCGAAACTCGAAGGATGCCGCGTGATCGGCATCGCCGGCAGCGACGACAAATGCCGGATGCTTACGGAGCAGCTCGGCTTCGATGCGGCGATCAACTACAAGACGGAGGATGTGGAGCAGCGGATCCGCGCGCTGTGCCCGGACGGCATCGATCTCTGCTTCGAAAATGTCGGCGGTGCCATACTGGACGCCTCGCTCGCCCATATGAAGGATTTCGGCCGCGTCGTGATCTGCGGCCTGATCTCCTCCTACAATGCGAAGGATCCCGTGCCCGGACCCTACATGTTCCGCAACGTCATCATGCGGCGGCTGACGATCCGGGGATTCGTCATTCTCGACCATGCCGAACGGCTGCCCGAGGTCATGAACGTCCTCGTCGGCAGGATGGCGGAGGGGCGGCTGACCATGCCCGTCCATATCGTCGAAGGGCTGGACGCGGCGCCGGATGCGCTCAACCTTCTCTATACCGGCGGAAATACGGGAAAGCTGCTCGTCCGGATATAGACGGACCGGTCGGCCGACCTGGGGGAGCCGGACGAGACTCCCGAGACCCCCGGCTAATCTCCGGGCGATCGGACCCGAGAACGCCCATCCGAGCTGCCCGAAACCGGCGACCGTATCGTCCGGCACGCCAGTGGACCGAGCCGGACACGATTTGAAGGATAGCGCGAAGGCCCGAGAAGAACCGGATGCCTGTGGGGGCGTTCCTAGACGCCAGGAGAACAAATGGTGCCCAGAAGAGGACTCGAACCTCCACGTCCGCAAGGGACACCAGCACCTGAAGCTGGCGCGTCTACCAATTCCGCCATCTGGGCCCACGGCTCTGGCGATATGCTCGCCAGAACGCAGGATGGGCGCTATGATGGGCGACGCGGCGCTTGTCAATCCGCCGGTTAAACGCCATGGGAGCCGCACGACCCCGAAGGAGCAGATTTTCGATGCAGGACAGGCTGGTAACGATGTTCGGCGGCGGCGGCTTTCTGGGCCGTTATGTCGCCCAGGACCTGCTGAAAGCCGGCATCCGCATCCGGATCGCCGAGCGCAATCCGGGCGACGCGTTTTTCATCAAGCCGATGGGCGGGCTCGGCCAGACGCAGTTCGTCGCCGCCGACATCACCAAGCCCGAAACCCTCGCGCGCGCGCTCGAAGGCGCCGAAGCGGCGATCAATTTCGTCGGCATCCTGAAAGGCGATTTCCGGAAA
>NZ_JBQLZM010000109.1:0-5182 GCF_052168275.1 Parasphingopyxis sp.
TGAAAGGACGCTGGACGCGGCGCCCGTCTTGTGCGGCGCAGCGGACGCAGGCATGGAAGACGCGCTAGGCATAGTCGGTCTTACGGATAGCATCGACCCTTCGGGCACCGATCTGGCTTTCGGGTTCGGGTTTGGTGGTTGCCTGGGAACGGCGCAGCACGCTCTCGGGAAATCCCACGAGATTATGATCGCGGCATTCGTATTGATCGACCGGCTGATCCCACGGTTTTGGGCAGCGGCCGATGGCCTGGATACTGCGCTTTCGACGCGTGAGCTGGAAGTGTTGCGATATCTTGCTGCTGGGTTGCGTCGCGACAGAATCGCTTGGAAACTCGACATAAGCCTTCCCACGGTCGACCTTCACGCCGCCAATCTGCGCAAAAAACTTGGGGCCCACACGCTCCCGCACGCCGTTGCAAAAGGGTACCGCTACGGCCTTCTTTAGAAATTCGTATTTTGTATACTGCCGAAGACTTCTTCCTCCTCGCCACCCTCGACGTCGTAAATCACTAGCCGATACGTCGCGCTGCCATCAACATTTCTGAGATACCGATTGACCAAAGTTCTCTGGTCCGCCGCTTCCGCATTGCAATCGGTCCACGCGCCACGCCAGCAATAATGTGCAGTGCGGCCGGTCTCCCGCCAAACGTCCGCGCTCGAAAAAATGCCGTTCTCGGCATTTGCGGCGACTTGGTCATCACTGATGGAAAAAAGGAGCGCATCGTCCCGATATAGCCGGATCTCCCGCACGAACCGGAGATTCGAAAGCCTGACCGTCGGCCAGAAGGTGGCGATCGCATTGATCCGTTCGCCACCGGCGTCATAATGATTGTTACTGATCTGATAGTTCCATCGCAGAAATTCACCGAGATCAACCTCCACAAATCTCAACACACCATGGTCGACATCGGGTTCCGAAGTTCGGCATTCTGCGTCCGGAGAATCGAAGCATAGACGCGCGGCGCCGATCAACCGCTCGATTCCGGCCAGCATCTGTTGTTTTTCCGCGCGCACCTGCGCGGCCATCCCGGGCCTAAATTCGTACCGGCCCGAACGCACATCTTGCTCCAGCTGGTCGAGTTCGAGGTAACGATCAACGTAACGGTCTGCGTAATTTTTTAGCAGTTCGAGGGACGCATAGGCGCGCGTCACATAATCGGCCTGACTGTACGCGGGCACATCGAAATAGTCGGATATGTCCACCGCGGTGAACCTGACGATCGGCGCATCTGCCCATCGAACGGCGGCGACCGCCCCGCGCAAACCCTCGCGAATGGCGGTCAGGTCGCCCGTCGCACCACCAATGATGGCGGAAAGGTTCGGCGATGTATCCCGAATGCCATTTTGATATCCTCTTGCCTCGGCAACGACGCTCGAGTCCCGCGACTGGGCGATATTGACGATGTTGACCGATCCTTGGCCGCTGGCCGCCGGCGTCGCGACCGATGCCGAAATCGCCGCGCGGATTTCTTCCCTCTTCTCCCTGCTCGAGGCGATAAACGTATAAACGAGCGAGAGGGATGTTTCGCGGGTGATCGAGGTTATCAAAGCCTCGCCGCAACGCCGGTAAAACTGTTGTGGATCAGTCTCGCGACCGGCGAGATCCAGCGCCGCCGCTCCGGTCACATTGAGTTCCGCGCTCTCAATCGCATGGGGCTGGTAGGTTCGCCGAAACGTAACGACATAAACCAGCGAGCGATCGCTCGAAAAAATATCGCGATACCGTTCATATTCGGCCGAACCGCTGACCCGGGCTATCCCGAAACTCGTGCTACCCGAAACCGAAGTTCGCAATTGGGTGATCCGCCGAAGTTCCTGAATCGTTTCGGTAAAGCCCTCGGTAAATTCCGTTGCGCCCGACGGCGGGGCGCTTGGTGAGGTCGTCGTGAAGCATTGGCTGAGACTCCCCGGCTGAAACGGCTCAAGCGGATGCCAGCTCCGGCCCAGCGCAATCGGCATGTCCCGTTCATATTGGTAGGTCTGTCCAGCCGCTGTCCCAGATATGCTCAGGGCAACCGACAGAATACCTAAGATCGTGAAAAATCGCATCGCCATCTCCCCTCGCGAGCACCATCAACTGCGACGCGAAAGGGAAAAAGCTACAAGAAGTTATAGGTACTGTTCAGGCGTCCGCCCGCCGGGCCGTCACCAGATAGTTGAGCGCCGTCTGCTCGGAAATCTCGAAGCCGCGGGCGGGCGAGAAGCTCAGGCCCGACACGTCGGCTACCGACAGCCCCGCATCCTCGAGCAGCCCGGTCAGTTCCTCGGGCGTCAGGAACTTGTCCCAGTCGTGCGTACCCTTGGGGATCAGGCCCGCGCCCTCGCCGACGGTGATCATCGCGACCTTCGAGAGGCCCGTGCGGTTGGGGGTCGACATGACGAGCAGCCCGTCGGGCGCCAGCGCATCGGCGAGGCCCTGCGCGAACCGGGCGGGGTCCGCGACATGCTCGATCACCTCCATGCAGGTGACCAGATCGTAGCGACCGTCCGCCGCCTCGATCCCGCCGGCGCGATAGTCGATGACGAGGCCCGATTGCGCCGCATGCGCTTTCGCCGCCTCCACATTCTCGGCCGCCGCGTCGATCCCCGTGACGTCCGCGCCCAGCCGCGCCAGCGGCTCGGCGAGCAGCCCCGCGCCGCAGCCGATATCGAGGGCGCGCTTGCCGACGAGCGGGTGCCGGTCATGCTCGTCGCAATCCCAGTGATGGTCGATCGCATCGCGGATATAGCGCAGCCGCGGCGGGTTGAGCCGGTGCAGCATGGCGGACGAGCCCTTCGGGTCCCACCATTCGGCCGCGAGCGCGCCGAAATGCGCGGCCTCCTTCGGATCGACGGTGCCCGGCGACGGAGCGGACGGCGGTGATGCTGCACTTGCGTTCATAACCCGCCCTGCCTAACAGGATCGCCCGCCCTGTTCCATGGGGCGAGGCGCATTTTTTCGGGGGTTTCCGGGAGATCAATGGCTCGCATCGTGATGAAATTCGGCGGCACGTCCATGGCCGGGATCGATCGGATTCGGGCGGTGGCGGAGCGCGTCAAGGGCGAGGTCGACAAGGGCAACGACGTCGCGGTGATCGTCTCGGCCATGGCGGGCGAGACCGACCGGCTGGTCCAGTTCTGCCGCGAGGCCAGTTCGCTCTACGATCCGCGCGAATATGACGTCGTCGTCGCGTCGGGCGAACAGGTGTCGGCCGGCCTGCTCGCGATCATGCTCCAGTCGATGGACGTCGCGGCGCGCAGCTGGATGGGCTGGCAGCTGCCGATCCGCACCTCCGAGGCCCATGCCTCGGCGCGGATCGACGATATCGACGCGGACATTCTCGCCAAGGCGATCGAGGGCGGCA
Source organism: Parasphingopyxis sp. (assembly GCF_052168275.1). Lineage (GTDB taxonomy): Bacteria > Pseudomonadota > Alphaproteobacteria > Sphingomonadales > Sphingomonadaceae > Parasphingopyxis. Next base: position 3,345 of record NZ_JBQLZM010000109.1, read on the forward strand.
CCGTCGCCGTGATCCCCGGCTTCCAGGGCATGACCGAGGAAGGCCGGGTCGCGACGCTCGGCCGCGGCGGATCGGACACGTCGGCCGTCGCCATCGCCGCCGCGATGAAGGCGGACCGCTGCGACATCTACACCGATGTCGACGGCGTCTACACGACCGATCCGCGCATCGTCCCCCGGGCGCGCAAGCTCGCCAAGGTGACCTATGAGGAGATGCTCGAACTGGCGAGCGTCGGCGCGAAGGTGCTCCAGACCCGCTCGGTCGGGCTGGCGATGAAGCACAAGGTGCCGCTGCAGGTGCTCTCCTCGTTCGAGGACAAGCCCGGCACGATGATCGTCGACGAGACGGAATTTGAGGAAAGCGAGATGGAAAAACAGCTGATTACCGGCATCGCCTATGACAAGAACGAGGCCAAGGTCACGCTCAAATCGGTGGCGGACAAGCCCGGCTCGGTCGCCGCGATCTTTGCGCCGCTCGCCGAGGCGAACATCAATGTCGACATGATCGTGCAGAATTTCGCGCGCGAGACCGGCAACACCGACGTGACCTTCACCGTCCCCTCGGCCGACCTTCCCCGGTCGCTCGACGTGCTCGAAAAGGCCAAGGACGCGATCGGCTATCGCGAGATCGCGCACGACACCAATGTCTGCAAGGTCTCGGTCGTCGGGGTCGGCATGCGCAGCCATGCGGGCGTCGCCTCGACCATGTTCCAGACGCTGGCCGATCGCGGCATCAACATCATGGCGATCACCACCAGCGAGATCAAAGTCAGCGTGCTGATCGAGGAAGACTATACCGAGCTCGCCGTGCGCGTCCTGCACACCGCCTACGGGCTCGACGCGGAGGACGATGCGGCGTGAGGGGCGAAAGTCCAACACACGTCAAAGCCCTCCCCATCGATGGGGGAGGGTTGGGTGGGGGTGAGCCATCGGCACGCGATGGAGTCTGCGGACAGATCACCCCACCCCTAACCCCTCCCCATCAAGGGGAGGGGAAACGATGACCACCGAAAACGACATCAAGCGCATGATGCGTCGGGGCTGCGAATTTCTCGGCACCGAATATGCGATTCTCGGCGGGGCGATGAGCTGGATTTCGGAGCGCAACCTCGTCTCCGCCATCTCGAACGCCGGCGGGTTCGGCGTGATCGCCTGCGGCGCGATGGAGCCGCATATGCTCGACGAAGAGATCGCCGAGACGAAAAAACGCACCGACAAGCCGTTCGGCGTCAACCTGATCACCATGCACCCGCAGCTCGAGGAACTGATCCAGGTCTGCGCCAAGCACGAGATCAGCCATGTCGTGCTCGCCGGCGGCCTCCCGCCCAGCTGGGCGATCCCGAAGATCAAGGATTTCGGCGCGAAACTCATCTGCTTCGCCCCGGCGCTCGCGCTGGCGAAGAAGCTGCACCGCTCGGGCGTCGACGCGCTGGTGATCGAGGGGATGGAGGCGGGCGGCCATATCGGGCCGGTCTCGACGTCCGTCCTCGCCCAGGAAATCCTGCCCGAGCTGCGCGACGAGCTGCCGATCTTCATCGCCGGCGGCATCGGCCGCGGCCATGCGATCGCCGCCTGGCTCGAAGTCGGCGCGGTCGGCGTCCAGCTCGGCACGCGCTTCGTCTGCGCCACCGAATGCATCGCGCATCCGGCGTTCAAGAAAGCGTTCATGCGCGCCCCGGCCCGCGACGCGATCGTCAGCACCCAGATCGACGACCGCCTGCCGGTCATCCCGGTCCGCGCGCTGAAGAATAGAGGCACGCAGGAATTCAACAGGAAGCAGATCGAAGTCGCGAAACTGCTCGACGCCGGGGAGATCGAGATGGGCGAGGCCCAGCTCCA
>NZ_JBQLZM010000110.1:0-40678 GCF_052168275.1 Parasphingopyxis sp.
AGCTCGCCAAGGAAGAGGCGCTGATGGAGAAGATCGCGCGCAAGGAGATCGACGACCGCGCGCTGATGGAGGCGCTGATGCCGGGCATGGGCAGCGGCGACCTGCACAGCGCCGTGCCGCCCAAGGGCCAGGCGATCTCGATCAAGGGGCTGACGCCCGGCGTCGCCTTCCAGCTGGCCGAATGCTGCCATCCGATTCCCGGCGACCGGATCGTCGGCATCCGGCGGACGGGCGCGGATATCGAGATCCACACGATCGACTGCGATACGCTGGCCGACGGCAACGACGCCGACTGGCTGGCGGTCAACTGGGGCGACGGATCGGACGGCGGCACGGCCTCGCTGCGCGTCGTGCTCAAGAACGAACCCGGTTCACTCGCCGTGATGGCCGGCATCTTCGGCACCCATGGCGCCAATATCCTCAACGTGAAGCTCGAAAACCGTGACGGCAGCTTCCACAGTTTCTGCGTCGATATCGAGGTCCATGACCGCGCCCATCTGATGCGTATCCTCGCCGCCCTGCGTGCCGCCGACTGCGTCAGCCAGGCGGAGCGGGTCTAGGACCCGTCCGCCGGCGCCCGCGGGACGGATCCGGCCGGGCGGCGGGATCGGCAGCGCCGTTCCGGCCGCCCGGAGGCGCCCCGCGGATCGGATGTCCGGCGGCGATTTTTCCCATTCCACTGCGAAATCGAAGGGAGTATATCGGCCGTGCATCGCGGTCGCGATGAGGCGTGGGGGACCGCTCATTGTTCCCCCGGACTATGGCCATGACGGTCTCTTCACCCAATTCCCTGGACGGCAATCCGCACGATCGCGCGCGAATCACGGCATTGCTCAAGCGGTACCCGCATCTCGACGATTCCGAAATCGAGGAGCTCGTCGCCTTCTATCGCACGGCCCCGGCCGTCGACACGGCGCTCCTGACCTGCGACGACGAGATCAGGGCGAACATCGCCGCTTTCACCCACCAGTTCCGGAAGCGGATCAGGCGATGGGGCGACGCCAATGCGTCGCTCGTCGTGTACGGTCTGTTCTTCGCGGCGCTCATAATCGCGCTGATCCTCCGCGGCTGACGCCCGTTCGACGCTGCCGAGGGATCCGTGCCGGATTTCGCCTTGCAGGCGCTGCAAGATATCGCGCCTTTCATCCTCATCGGATTCGCGGCGCAGATCGTCGACGGCGCGCTCGGCATGGCGTTCGGCGTCGTCGCCCAGACGCTGCTCGTCGGGCTGTTCGGAATGTCACCGGCGAGCGCGTCCGCCACCGTCCATCTGGTCGAGGTCTTCACGACCGGCGCGTCCGGGGCCAGCCATGCCTGGCATAGGAATATCGACTGGGGCCTGTTTCGCCGCCTCGCGCCGTTTGCCGTCGCCGGCGGCATCGCCGGGGCCTATATCATCTCCAACCTCGACGCATCGGTCGCCAGGCCGCTGGTGCTCGCCTATCTGGTCGTCATCGGCGTCCTGCTGCTGATCCGCGCGATCCGGATGCGCCGGCCGATCGTGCTCAGGGATCCCAAGGCGACCCGGCCGCTGGCCCTGGTCGGCGGCTTTCTCGATGCGGCCGGCGGCGGCGGATGGGGCCCCGTCGTCGCCTCGAGCCTGCTCGTCCAGGGCAGCGATCCGCGCCTGACGGTGGGCACCGTTAATGCGACGGAGTTCCTGCTCGCGGTCACCATATCGCTGACATTCGTCCTGACCCTGAGCGTCTCCTCGTTCGGCGGACCGGTCGTGGGATTGATCATCGGCGGCATCCTCGCGGCGCCGTTCGGCGCGATCATCGTCAAGCGGGTCAGCCCCCGGTTCCTCCTGTTCGCGGTCGCGGCGGTGCTGATCGCGACCAGCCTGTACGCCATTGTCGCGAGCTGATCGCCGCCCCGCGCGCCGCCGACTGCGTCAGCCGGGCAAAACAGACTCGATGCGCCCTTCCTTCCCGCTCGACCGGAGAAGGCTTGGGTGCCCGACCGCAATCGGCTACTCCGGCCCCATGACTCACCCCCCCGACACCATGACCTATGGGCGCTATCTGGCGCTCGATCCGCTGCTCTCGGCCCAGCACCCGATTTCCGGGCGGCATGACGAGATGCTGTTCATCATCATCCACCAGACCAAGGAGTTGTGGCTCAAGCAGATCATCTTCGAGCTGGAACAGGCGCTGGGGCTGATCCGGGACGACGCGCTCGTGCCGGCCTACAAAGGTCTGGCGCGGGTCAGCCGGATCCAGGCGGTGATGACCCTGAGCTGGGACGTGCTCGCGACGATGACGCCGGCCGACTATACCCGCTTCCGCAGCGTGCTCGGCACCAGTTCGGGCTTCCAGTCCGCCCAGTTCCGCCAGGTCGAGTTCATGCTCGGCCTCAAGGATGCGAGCCATCTCAAGCACCAGGCCGAAGGGAGCGACGAGCAACGCGCGATGCAAGCCGCGCTCGATGCGCCGAGCCTGTGGGACGAGGCCAATAAGGCCGCCGCGCGCGCCGGCCTCGCCATTCCGGCCGAAGCGGTCGAGCGCGACTGGGCAACCCCCTATGCGCCGAGCGCTGCTGTCGAGGATGCCTGGGCCGAGGTCTATCGCGACACCGAGCGCTGGTGGGAACTCTACCAGCTCGCTGAAAAGCTCGTCGATGTCGACGATGCGATGGCGAGCTGGCGACACAAGCATGTGGTGACGGTGGAGCGCGTGATCGGCGGCAAGCGCGGGACCGGGGGCACGGCGGGCGTGCCCTATCTGCAATCGACGCTGTCGAAACGCGCCTTTCCCGAACTATGGAGTTTGCGCACGCAGCTTTGACGCGCCATCGTCACGGCGCTGCAACACCGGGCGGGGATAAGCGCGGGAAACAGGGAGGGATTTGCGATGACGATCACGATGGACAGGCGGCTGCTGCTCCAGACCGGGCTTTTCGGGCTCGGCGCGCTGGCGACGCCGGGCGCGGCGCGGCTGCTGTCGGCGCAGGGGTTCACCCACCAGGTGGCTTCGGGCGAGCCGACGCAGAGCTCGGTGCTGCTCTGGACGCGCTACGTTTCCGAGGGCGCACCGATGCTGCGGGCCGAAGTCGCCGAGGACGCGGAGTTCGGGCGGATCGTCGCGCGCGGCGAGACGCCGGCCCGCAACGCGCACGACTTCACCGCCAAGGTGACGGTCGACGGGCTCGCGCCGGGCCGCTGGTATTTCTACCGCTTCGTCGCGCCCGACGGCACGGCCTCGCCGGTCGGCCGCACCCGGACCCTGCCCGCGGGGCCGGTGGGTCGATTCACGCTCGGCGTCTTCTCCTGCTCCAATTTCCGCTTCGGCCATTTCAACGCCTATGCGCATGCCGCGGCGCGCAACGATCTCGATCTCATCATCCATACCGGCGACTATTTCTACGAATATGAGATGGGGCGTTACCCGTCCGAGGAGCAGGCGCTGGCCGGGCGCGATCTGATGCCGTCTTACGAGATTCTCGCGCTCGCAGACTACTGGCTGCGCTACGCCACCTATCGCGCCGATCCGGACCTTGCCGCGCTCCATCGCAATTTCCCGATGATCGCGCGCTGGGACGATCACGAGATCACCAACGATCCCTGGGTCGGCGGCGCGGAGAACCACCAGCCCGACGAGGGCGACTGGGAAGCGCGCAAGCGCGCGGCGCTGCAGGCCTATCGGGACTGGATGCCGGTCTCCGACGCGCCCTGGGACAGCTACCGGATCGGCGATCTGGCGACGATCATCCTGCCCGAGACGCGGATCACGGCGCGCAGCGAACAGCTCGATTATGCAGTGGCGGTCGGCGACGGCAGCGCGGTGGCCGAAAGCCTCGCCGCCTTCCGCGACGACGCCTGGTCGGACGAAGCGCGCACGATCATGGGCGCCGAGCAGGAAGCCTGGGTCGCCGGGCAGCTCGCGGCGTCCACGGCGTCGGGCACGCGCTGGCAGATCCTCGCCCAGCAGGTCATCATGGGCCGCACCTATTTCCCGCTGCCGCTCGCCGAGCAGATCGCAAGCAGCGACAATGAGCTCGTCCGCCAGCGCGCCGCCCTGTTCGCCGCGGCGACCCAGGCCGGCCTGCCGCTCAACCTCGACGCCTGGGACGGCTATCCGGCGGCGCGCGCGCGAGTGCTGAACGCCGCGCAGGACGCCGACGCCAACCTCCTCGTGCTGAGCGGCGACAGCCATAATGGCTGGGCCTATGACCTGCAGCGGGACGGCGCGCCCGTCGGCGTCGAGATGGCCGGGCACAGCGTCACCTCGCCGGGTTTCGAGAGCTTCGTGCCCCAGGTCCCGCCCGAGGCGCTGGCGGCCTCGATGGTCGCGGCCAGCCCCGACATGCGCTGGGCCGACACGTCGGGCCGCGGCTATCTGACCGTCACCCTGACCCCCGAGGCGGCGCGCGGCGAATGGCTGTTCCTCGACACGATCCGCGAGCGCTCGACCGCCATCGCGCGGACCCATAGGATGCAGGTCGCGCACGGCGCGCGGACGTTCGTCGGTTAGCGCCGGGGCCTAGTCGGAGGTCCGGATGCCGCCGGTGAACAGCTCGTAGCGGCGGCGCAGATGGTGGCTGACGACCTGCCCCATCACCCGCTGCATCAGCTCCTGCCGGGCCGGAATGCCGGCCCGCGTATTGCCGATCAGCACGGCGACCGCATAGTTGCGCCCGTCCGGCGCCGTGACGATGCCGACATCGTTATAGCCGGCGACCATGCCGTTGAGATTCTGGCCGGTTCCGGTCTTGTGGCCGAACTGCCAGCCGCTCGGCACGCCGCCGCGCAGCCGCTGCGGACCGGTGCGCGAGGCGCGCATCGTCGACAGCATCAGCTCGGTCGAGCGCTCCGAGAGCAGCTCGCCGCGCGCCAGCCGGGCCAGCGCCTCGACCATGCCGTTGGCGGTCGCGCCGTCGACGGGATCGGCGAGATAGCGGTCCATCGCCGCCCGGCGCACCGATTGCGACAGGCTGGATCGCGCATTGTAGAAGGCGCGGCCGCGCGCCATCGACTGCTGCCAGGTCAGCCCGGCGATCCCGGCCTGCAGCTCGCGCTCGCCCGGCCCGAACCGCAGCCCTTCGAGATCGTTGCGCTCGAAAAAGGCGCGCACGGCCTCAGGGCCGCCGGCCAGCCACAGCAGCCGGTCGTTGGCGAGATTGTCGCTGCGCGTCATCGCCTGGGTGAAGAGTTCGCGGATCGGCGCGCGGAACCCGTCATTGCCCATCCGCGCCAGCATCGGCTGGTGGAACACGACCGCATGTTCGGGGCGGACATCGACCATCCGGTCGAGCGACATTTCGCCGCGATCGACCTGGTCGAGCACGGTCATCGCGACCCAGGTCTTGCTGACGCTCTGCTGCGGCAGATAGCGCTCGCCGTTCCAGGAGACCGTCCAGCCTTCCTCGACGTCGCGGACGGCGATGCCGACCTCGCCGTTGAACGCCCGGCCGAGCGAAGTGATCGAATCGGTGAGCTGCCGCGAGGGGCCCTGCGGCGGTTGGGCGCGTTCGCGCTCGGGCGCTGCGCGCGTCTCGGACGGCGGAGGCGCGATATAGGGCGCGCTCGACGGGCTCGTCTGCGCGGCAGCCTGGGGGATGATGCCCGCACACCCCGCGACCGGTATCGCGACCATCGCGGCGAGCGCCGCGCGGCGCCAGATCGATGATTTCGCTATCCAATTCTGCATACGCATGACGAACATTTCCCTCGCGAACATTCGGCAAGCCCCCGCCCGCCGTGATTGGCGAGTATAGGCCGCACTTGCTTGCGCGCGAATGAGCGAAGCCGTGGCATCGCATCGGCGCGCCGCACCTGTGAGTCGTTTCGTCGTAATCCGAAAGCGTTAACCTCCGGATTACTCCCAGAAATAGGGATTGCGGGTGCGGTTGCCGGTGATCGTCTCGTTCATCGTCATCGGATCGTAGAGCCGGCCGCCGATCATCACATAGCGGATATCGTCGCTGTTCCGGATGTCGGCGGTCGGATCGGCGTCCAGGACCACGAGATCGGCCAGCTTGCCGGGCTCGAGGCTGCCGATGTCGCGCGCGAAGCCGAGCGCCTGGGCCGGCACGATCGTCGCCGCGCGCAGCGCCTCGAGCGGGCTCATCCCGCCGCGCACGAAGCTCCACATCTCCCAATGGGCGGCGAGCCCCTCTTCCTGGCCGTGCGCGCCGATCGAAACCGGCACGCCGCGCTGGGCCAGCGCGTGCGCGGCCGCGGCCGCCTCGTCGTCGACATAATCCTCTTCGGGCGCGATCGTCCGGCGGACCGAATTGGCCTGCAGCAGCCGCGGCGGGACATGGCGCGAGAGGATCGGATGGCGCCAGACATCGGTATGCGCGCGCCAATAGGGATCGCCGGCGAGGCCCGAATAGGTGACGACCAGGGTCGGCGTGTAGCCGACATTGGTCTGGCCGAAAAAGCTCAGTACATCCTCGTAGAGCACGGCCTGCGGGATATTGTGCTCGAGCGTCGTGTTGCCGTCGGCGATCAGCGCCATGTCCATGCCGAACAGCGAGCCGCCCTCGGCGACGACCGCGATATCCTGCTCGATCGCGGCGGCGACGACCTGCTGACGCTGGTCGCGCCGCGGCTGGTTGTAATTCTTGATGCTGTGCGCGCCCTGCACCCGGAGGCGGCGGACATGCTGCTGCGCATCTTCCAGATCGTTGATCAGCGCGTAGCGGTTCGGCGCCCGCGCGCCATAGACGATCTCGGCCGTCGAGAAGATGCGCGGCGCGAGGATCAGCCCGGCCCGCTGCATCTCGGCGGCGGGGAAGACGTGGCTCGCGGTGTTCGACGGATCGTGGACCGTCGTCACGCCGAAGGCGAGATGCGCGATCGTGTGCCAGTTCTGCTGCGGAATGATGTCGCCGACCCCGTGCGGGCCGTGGGCGTGCGCGTCGACGAGCCCCGGAATGATCGTCGCGCCGCCCACATCGACGGTCTGGTAGCCGGCCGGGATGGCGGTCGAGTCCGCCGGGCCGACCACGGCGATCCGGTCGCCGTCGACGATAATCGTGCCGTTGTCGATGATCCCGCCATCCTCGCCCTGCATCGTGACGATCCGCGCGCCGGTAAAGGCGACGCGGCTGTCCGCCCGCGCGGCCTGGACCGGAACGGCGAGCGAAACGCCGGTCGCGGGCGGCGCGAAATCGGGCCGTTCCTCGTCCTCGGCAACCGGCGCGGCCGCGAAGACGGTGTCGGCCGCCACCGAATAGAGCGTCGGGCCCAGCGACCAGTGCAGCCGGTCGCCATTGTTGCTCCAGCTCAGATAGGACGCGCCGTCGCCGCTGACGCGCACGATGGGCAACGCCGTCGCATCGGCCTGGAGTTCGATATTCTGCGCGCCCGGCAGCATCGGCACGACGAACGCGTTGTAATTCTCGGTAAAGGCCAGCGTATCGCCGTCCGGGGCCACCGCGTAGCCGGTCACCATCTCGCCCGAAGCATGGACGCGCCGGTCGCCGCCCGACAGGTCGACGCTGACCAGCCGCTGCCTGTTCTCCTCGCTGACGGTCAGGAAGATCCGGTCGCCGCTCGCGCCGAAATGGGGATTGGAGCCGGTTTCGGTCACCCGTTCGGCGGTGCCGCCCGAGGCGGATATCCGGTAGATGCCGGCGCGCTCGGACCAGTTGCCCGAGGTCAGGAAGCCGCCCTCGCCTTTCTCGAAGACGATCGTCGAGCCGTCGGGCGAGAAGCGCGGATTGCGGTAATGCCCGGGTTCGCTCGTCACCGCGCGGTCGCCGCCGCCATTGGCGTTCATCACGCGAACCTCGCCGAGCCCTGCGTCAGTCCAGCGGACATAGGCGATCCGCCGCCCGTCGCGCGACCAGCTCGGGAACAGCTCGAACGCGTCGGTCCCGCTCGTCAGCCGGCGCGGCGATCCGCCGCCGGTATCGCGGATATGGAGCCGGCCGAGGCTTTCGAAGACGACCTGCCGGCCGTCGGGCGAAACGCTCGCGAAGCGCGGCATGCGGGTCGTAAACTGGGCGGGCGCGACCTCGATCTCGGGCCTCGGCGGATCGATCACGTCGCGCGTGTCGGACACCCGGAACGGGATGGTCTGCGCCTCGCCGCTCGCCACGTGGACGCGGCGGATCTGCCCGCCGGCCCAGAAGACGAGACTCCGGCTGTCGGGCGTCCAGTCCATCCGCGGATAGGTGCCGTAGACGGTCCAGGTCTCCTGCATGTCGCGATCAAGATCGGTATAGACGGCCCGCTCCTCGCCGCTGCGCAGATCCTTCACCCAGAGCTGGGACTCGGTGCGGTCGCGCCGGACGAAGGCGATATAGCGGCCGTCGGGCGAGGGGCGCGGGTTGAGCGCGCCGCCCTCGCCGTCGACCACGGTCTCGCGTTCGCCGCTCTCCATGTCGTAGCGCTCGACCGCGAAGAGCTGGGTGTTGGAATCCTGGGCGTAGATGAACTGGTTGCCGGGCGTCGTGTTGCGGCTGAAATAGACGCCGGTGCCGTCCGGCGCGAAGACCGGTTCGCCCAGATCCTTCTGGAATTCCTCGTTCGGCCGTTCGACGAGCCGGACGCCGGCGCCGCCCGAGACATGGTAGAGCCAGACCTCGCCGGTTCCCAGCGACCGCCCGGTCGTGAAATGCTTGCGGGCGACGATATACTGCCCGTCCGGCGACCAGTCGGGCTGGTTCAAGAGGCGGAAATCCTCGTTGGTGACCTGGCGCATGTTCGCGCCGTTGACGTCCATGATCCAGATATTGTCGCCGCCGCCGCGATCCGAGGTGAAGGCGATCCGGGTGCCGTCCGGCGAGAAGCGCGGCTGCGCCTCCCAGGCGAGGCCGCTCGCGATGCGGGTCGGCGTGCCGCCGGTGATCGGCATCGTGTAGATATCGCCGAGCAGGTCGAACGCGATCCGGCTCCCGTCCGGGCTGACATCGACATTCATCCAGGTGCCTTCGGTCACGTCGATGGTCACCGGCCGGGTCGGCAGCGGCGGGTTCGAGACGTCCCATTCGGCGGTTTCGCCGCCCCCTTCCTGCGCAACCGCCGGGCTGGCGAGAGCGAGCGCCAGGGCGCTGGCGGCGAACGGAAAGAGAATGGCGCGCGACATGATATTTCCCCTGAAAGCAATTTCCCGCGCGATAGCTAGCATAAAGCGGGCGATATGAAAGGTTGGGCATCGGCTCTGGAAAGCCGTTCGTCGAAGGCTTAATTGGGAAGAGCATATGATTTTGTATTTCCGTTAGCCCTGAGCCTGTCGAAAGGCGTCTATCGGCGGAGAAGCGCCCTTCGACAGGCTCAGGGCTAACGGATTCATTCTTGACCAATCACAATTGAGCGCCAAGCGGCATTCCCGCCCTCGAACGAAAGATACCGACCATGACCGATCCGATCGTCATTTCCTCCTATGCCCGCACGCCGATGGGCGGTTTCCAGGGCAGCCTCTCCGCCGTCGAAGCGCCGGCGCTGGGCGCCACCGCCGTCAGGGCCGCGATCGAGCGCGCCGGCGTGTCGGGCGAGGATGTCGAGCAGATCTTCATGGGCTGCGTCCTGCCCGCCGGACTCGGCCAGGCTCCGGCGCGCCAGGCCGGGATGGGCGCGGGCCTGCCGATCTCCACCGAGGCGACGACCGTCAACAAGATGTGCGGCAGCGGCATGCAGGCCGCGATCATGGCGCACGACGCGCTCAAGGCCGGGACCGCCGACATCATCGTCGCGGGCGGCATGGAGAGCATGACCAACGCGCCCTATCTCCTGAAGAAGCATCGCGGCGGCGCGCGGATCGGCCATGACGCGATCAAGGATTCGATGTTCCTCGACGGGCTCGAGGACGCCTATGAGGAAGGCCGGCTGATGGGCAGCTTCGCCGAGGAAGCCGCGCAGGAATATCAGTTCACCCGCGAGCGGCAGGACGAATATGCGATCGAGAGCCTCGCCCGCGCCAATGCCGCGATCGAAAGCGGCGCGTTCGACGGCGAGGTCGTACCGGTAGAGGTGCAAACCCGCAAAGGCAGCGAAACTTTCACGACAGACGAGCAGCCCGGCAATGCGCGACCCGACAAGATCCCGACGCTGCGCCCGGCCTTCGCGAAAGACGGCACGGTTACGGCGGCCAACGCCTCTTCCATTTCCGATGGCGCGGCGGCGCTCGTCCTGACACGGGAAAGCGTGGCGAACGAAAAGGGCATGCCGGTCAAGGCGCGGATCGTCGCCCATGCGGCCCATGCACAGGAACCCGGCAAGTTCACCTCGGCCCCGGTCCCGGCGATCCGCAAGGTGCTCGACAAGGCCGGCTGGAGCATCGACGATGTCGACCTGTTCGAGGTCAACGAAGCCTTTGCCGTGGTCGCGATGATCGCGATGCAGGAGCTCGGCATCCCGCACGACAAGATCAACGTCAATGGCGGCGCCTGCGCGCTCGGCCATCCGATCGGCGCCTCGGGCGCGCGGATCATGGCGACGCTCCTCAACGCGCTCGAAAAACGCGGCCTCAAGCGCGGCGTCGCGAGCCTGTGCATCGGCGGCGGCGAAGCGACGGCGGTCGCGGTGGAGCTGGTCTAGGGAAGTCTGTTGGTCGGAGTTTCGCCAGCGCGAAACGCTCTGGATTGCTTCGTCGCCTGAGGCTCCGCGCAATGACGTAGATGGCGTGTCGGCCCCTTCCTTGGCCTCGTGAAACAGTTCAACGCTTCAGGAAGATTCACTCGCCCTCACCCACCCTACACACGACACCCGACACATGGCTGGCCAGCGCCTGCCAGCCAACCGGCGAATCCGCCGCGCGGCGGACCATATTGGTCGAGGCATAGCTGTGGCGCTCGACCGAATGGTCGAGTCTGACAAACAACGCCCAAAAATGGTCAAGCCACCATGGAAAGCCCGGCCGGGTCGCATAAACCGGGGCATCCCATGATGGCTTGTGCCGAACAAAACCGCATATGCGCCCCTGTCCGGGTGATGTCCTTATGGCGCAATTCCCATGAACCGTGTGTGACACAGGTCACCCATTTGCGCGACTCCCGCGCCCGCACATTGTGTCGCGCCGGCGGGCCGACTGTGCTAATGCCCCCGCACATCAATCCGAGGACCGCATTGCCGTGAATATCGAAACCCCCGTCAAGTCCGCCGAAAAGCCGGGATTCACCTATCGCTGGGACGATCCCTTCCTGCTCGGGGAACAGCTGACCGACGAAGAGAAGATGGTCTACGAGACCGCGCGCAGCTATGCGCAGGACAGGCTCCTGCCGCGCGTGCTCAGCGCGACCCGCGAGGAGCGGTTCGACCGCGAAATCATGACCGAACTGGGCGAACTGGGCCTGCTCGGCGCGACGATCGACGGCTATGGCTGCGCCGGCGTCTCCCATGTCGCCTACGGCCTCGTCGCCCGCGCGGTCGAGGCCGTGGATTCGGGATACCGCTCGGCGATGAGCGTCCAGTCCTCGCTCGTCATGCACCCGATCCATGCGTATGGCACCGAAGCCCAGCGCGAGAAATATCTGCCGAAGCTCGCCACCGGCGAGATGGTCGGCTGTTTCGGGCTGACCGAACCCGATGCGGGCTCCGACCCGGGCGGCATGAAGACCCGCGCGAAATCGGTCGATGGCGGGTACAGCCTGACCGGCGCGAAGATGTGGATCACCAATTCGCCGATCGCCGATATCGCGGTCGTCTGGGCCAAGGACGATGACGGCGTGATCCGCGGCTTCATCCTCGAGCGCGGGATGGACGGCCTCTCCTTCCCCAAGATCGAAGGCAAGATGAGCCTCCGCGCCTCGATCACCGGCGAGATCGTGATGGACGGGGTGTTCGTGCCCGAGGAGAACAGGCTGCCGAACGCGAAGGGCCTGGGCGGCCCGTTCGGCTGCCTCAACAAGGCGCGCTACGGCATCGCCTGGGGCGCGATGGGCGCCGCCGAGGATTGCTGGCACCGGGCGCGCGGCTACACGCTGGAGCGCCAGCAGTTCGGCCGTCCGCTCGCCGCGACGCAGCTCGTGCAGCTCAAGCTCGCCAATATGCAGACCGAGATCGCGCTCGGCCTCAACGCGGCGCTGACCGTCGGCCGCAATATCGACGCCGGCACCTGGGCGCCCGAGATGATCAGCCTGATCAAGCGCAACAATTGCGGCAAGGCGCTCGACATCGCCCGCAACGCGCGGGACATGCACGGCGGCAACGGGATCGCCGACGAATATCATGTGATCCGCCACCTCGTGAATCTCGAAACGGTCAACACCTATGAGGGCACGCACGATATCCATGCGCTGATCCTCGGCCGCGCGATCACCGGCATCCAGGCCTTTACCGGCTGAGCGGCGCGGCGATGACCGGACTCAGGATCGAGGAACGCGACGGAATCCGGCTGGTCACGCTCGACCGGCCGCCGCTCAACGCGCTCGATCTCGCGCTGGTCGAGGATCTCGCCGCCTCGGTCGCCGATGCCGATCCCGAACGGCCGGTCGTCCTGACCGGCGCGGGCAAGGCCTTCTCGGCGGGCGTCGATATCAAGGCGCTGCCCGATTATGACGAGGCGACGCGCAACGCGCTCGGACCGGCGATCACCCGGCTCACCGCGGCGCTGCTCGCCCATCCCGCCCCGCTCGTCGCGGCGGCCAACGGCCATGCGATCGGCGGCGGGCTCGTCATCCTGCTGTGCACCGACTACCGGATCGCGACCGACGATCCCGACGCCAAGTTCGGCCTGACCGAGGCCGCCGCCGGCGTCGCCTTCCCGGCCGGGCCCGAGGCGGTCATCGCGGCCGACCTGCCGCCGAGCTGGCTGCGCAACCTGGCATTGACGAGCCGCCGCTATCCGGCGGCGCCCCTGGCGGAAGCCCGGATCTTCGACGAGCTCGCATCGAGCGGTACGATGGTCGATCTCGCCTTCGAGCGCGCGCGCGAACTCGCCGCGCAGGGCGCGTTCCGCGCGGTCAAGCGCCAGGTGCGCGGGCCGCTGGCGAAGCGCGTCGCGGAGCTTGCCGCAGCATAATGGCCAAGGCGCTGTCCGACGTCCGCGTCCTCGATCTGTCGCGCGTGCTCGCCGGGCCCTGGGCGACGCAGATGCTCGGCGATCTCGGCGCGGAGATACTCAAGATCGAAAAGCCGGGCGTCGGCGACGACACCCGCGGCTGGGGCCCGCCCTGGTTCGAAGAGCAGGGGGGCGGGGATGCGGCGCGCACGGCCGGCTATTATCTGGCCGCGAACCGCAACAAGAAATCGGTCGCGATCGACATCGCCAGGCCGGAGGGACAGGCGCTGATCCGCGATCTGGCGGCGCAGAGCGATATCGTCGTCGAAAATTTCAAGCGCGGCGGCCTCGCCAGATACGGGCTCGACTATCCGCGCCTCAAGGCGGTCAATCCGAAGCTCATCTACTGCTCGATCACCGGCTTCGGGCAGGACGGCCCCGATGCGGACAAGCCGGGCTACGACCTGATGATCCAGGCGATGAGCGGCTTCATGTCGATCACCGGCAACGCCGAGGGCCCGCCGCGGCGGATGGGCGTCGCGATGGTCGACCTCACGACCGGCATGAACGCCGCCGCCGCGATCCTCGCCGCGCTCTACCAGCGCGAACGGACCGGCGAAGGCCAGCATATCGATATCGCGCTGTTCGACGTCGCGCTATCGTCGCTCGGCAACCAGGCGCTCAATTACCTCGTCTCGGGCAAGGCCCCGGGCCGCACGGGCAACGCCCATCCCAATGTCGTGCCCTACCAGCCGTTCGAGACGGCCGATGGCTGGATCATCGTCGCGGTCGGCAACGACAATCAGTTCGCGCGCTTCGCGGAACTGCTCGGCCATGGCGCAATGGCCGAAGACGAACGCTACCGCACCAACGGCGCGCGCGCCGAACATCGCGACACGCTGATCCCGCCGCTCGCCGATGCGATGAAGGCGCGCACGACCGCCGAATGGACCGAGGCGCTGATCGCCGCCCACGTCCCCCACGGCCCGATCAACACGATCGAAGAGGCCTTCGCCGAGCCCCAGGCGATCCATCGCGGGCTCAGCCATGAGATCGACGGCATGCCGCAGGTCGCGAGCCCGCTCCGGCTCGCCGCCTCGCCGATGGACGGCGCAACGCCGCCGCCGGCGCTGGGGCAGGATACGGATGCGGTACTCGCCGAGCGGCTGGGCCTGTCGGCCGAAAGGCGCCGGGCGCTGCGCGACGATGGCGTGCTCGGCTAGCGGGTAGGGAAAATCGCGATCGGCCGTGCTAATCGGCGTGCATGGCGACAAACGGAAAACGCGGCCGGCCGCCTCATGCGGACATATTGACGCCCGCCGAATGGCGCGTCGTCGAGGCGGTCCGCCACGGCCTGACCAATCCTGCCATCGCGCGCCGCCAGGGCGTCAGCACCGACGCCGTCAAATATCATGTCGCCAATGCGCTGCAGAAGCTCGGCTTTTCGAGCCGCGCCGACCTGCGCCGCTGGACCGGCGTCCGGCGCAACAGCCAACTCAATGCAAAGGACCCCGTCATGACGCAGCAATTCGCGCTCGGGCCGGTCGGCCAGATCGGCCGCACGGTGAAAGATATCGAGGCGGCCCGCCGATGGTATGGGGACGTCCTGGGCCTTCCGCATCTCTACTCGTTCGGCGATCTGGCCTTTTTCGATTGCGGCGGGCTGCGGCTCTTCCTATCCGAAGGCGAAAGCGCAGCGGCCGACTCGATCCTCTATTTCCGCGTCGACGATATCCGGGCGGCGAGCGCGGACATGGAATACCGCGGCATCGCGTTCACCAACGCCCCGCACATGATCCATCGCCACGAGGACGGCACCGAGGAATGGATGGCCTTTTTCGAGGACAATGAGGGCCGGCCGCTCGCCATCATGTCCCGGATTGCCGGATAAGGGGCCCGCCCCCGCCGTTTCGCCCTCAGCCGAAGTTCAGCTTTTTCGTGTATCCGGTCGGGCATGGTTCGGCCCCGATCCCGGAAACGTCCCAGCTGGACGGCGATGCTGGCGGTCTTCATCGTCCATTTCGCGCTCGGCGTCGCGCTCGTCACGGGATTGAGCGTCGAGATCCTGCGCGACGCGGGCGAGCGGCTCAACATCGTCGAGATGCGGGAATTCCGCTCGCCCGCGCCGCCGCCCGAAAGCCGGGAATTGCCGGACCCCGAGGAAGAAGGCGGCGCGGCTCCGCCGGACCTGCGCGCCGAGGCCACCCCCATCGTCGCGCCCGACCCCGTGATCCGCCTGCCCACGCCGCCGACCATCGCCGCATCGCCGGACCCCAATCAGGGCGCGGCGAGCACGCAGGGCGCCGCCGAAACGCCGGGCCCCGGAACCGGCGCGGGCGGCGAAGGCACGGGAACGGGCCGCGGCGCGGGCGGCACCGGCCCCGGCGGCGGCGCTCTGGTTTCCCGCGCGCGCCGGATCGCCGGCGACATCACCCCGCGCGACTATCCCCGCGCCGCCAGCCGGGCGCGCATCGAGGGCACGGTCGGCGCGCGCGTCCATGTCGGCGCGGACGGCCGCGTCACGCGCTGCGTCGTCGTCGCCAGCAGCGGCAATGCCGATCTCGACACGACGACCTGCCGCCTGATCCGCGAGCGTTTCCGCTACGAACCGGCCCGCAACGCGCGCGGCGAGGCCGTGCCGGACGTCGCCGGGCGCGAACAACGCTGGTGGCTGGGGAGGGAGTGAGGGCTCCGCATCGGTAGCGCCTCGGCTTGAATGCCGGAAAAGGGCGGGAGGCGGAACGGCTGCATTTCGGCGAAAAGATGGTAAAGTGGATGCCTGAAGCGCTCTGGATATGGCGAGGCAGGGACGATGAACATAGACGGACGATGCCATTGTGGTCGCGTGACTTACGAGGCGACGGTGGACCCGGCCTTCGTTCGAATTTGTCATTGTGTAGATTGCCAGTCGTTAACTGGCTCCGCCTATCGCGTCACCGTTCGTGCAGCGAAGGAGGATATCACCATCACCGCGGGCACGCCGAAGGTTTACACGAGGTTTGGCGACAATGGCAGCAAAAGGCTCCAGTACTTCTGCGGCGAATGCGGATCTCCGCTCTTCACCACTGGTGAGGGGGAGGATGCCGCAGTCTGGGGCATACGCTGGGGCAGCATCTCCCAGCGTCAGAACCTTTCGCCATCATCGCAGATTTGGCGTCGATCGGCAGCGAGTTGGGTCGACAGCATCGAAGGGCTACCTGCACACGACATGGATTAGGATCGACTGACCATCCGACAGGATCGCGAAGCTCTAAGGCTGTATGGAACTGCCACATGGGGGCAACACAAATACAGTTCGAAACGTCCGCAATTGGATCGATACGAGCCGATCTCGACACGACCACCTACCGCCTGATCCGCGCGCTTTTCCGTTAAGAGCCGACCCGAAACGCGCGCGGCGAGGCCGTGCCCGACGTCGCGGGGTGCGAACAGCGCTGGTAGCTGGGGCGGGATTGAGGGGGCTGGTTTGGCTCGTGACTCAGTTTGAATGTGGGCGGATAGTGGAAAACGGACATCGATCGGAACGTGCGGGAATAACTGTGTTTGGGCCGTCAGCAGTCGGTCGGCTTTCGGTGTTCCCGATCAAGAAAGGGGCCATTCGGCTTCCAACTCGCTGATTGCACGTACGACTTTACCTGCCCGTATGCCAGTAATGAAAGCTTGCACATTGCCAATTGACTGTGATTAAAGATCGGGAAGTCCCGGCGGCGTAATGTAGTCCTGAGATATGTGGTTCTCAGCAGACTTGCAGTCTAAGTATCATTCGCCATTAAAGCGTCGGACAATCTTTTCCGGCAGATGGCCGCGCTTCTTCGCGACAACTACAAAATATTCAAGCCAATCACCGTCGATCGAGAGGCGGTGCCAATATCGCTCGATGAGATGAAGATCCACGAGGTTCTCCATCAGCATGGCCTTTACCAGTTCCGCAAAGGGACTAGCCGATCCGAGAAAGTCCGCCTTCACGTTGAAGGCGAGCCACCCTTGTTTGGATACGAGGTTCATCGCCTCGATGAAGGCGGGCGCGGGAATGTCGTCGAAACCCAAAGCTGCGACGCAGGTCAGGCACGTCGCGTTCCACCTGCCCAGCGCCTCCTCTTGCGGTTTGGGCAGATCGGTTATGTCGGCGACGAAATAGTCGTCATACACACCGGGTCTGTCGCGGGCTGCGGCATCGTGTGCGGCGGGAATGATATCGAGACCCACTACCCTGGCGATCCCGCGCGCGCGCAGCGCCTCGCCGACGATGCCGTTGCCGGCGCCAAGATCGAGCACCCGCATGGTCGAAAGAGACTGGCCGGCGTTGCTCAATGCGCGCTCTAGGCGCGAGACCACCACTTCCGGCGAGCGGCATTGCAGCCGCTCATAGAACAATTGCTCATATAGGCCGGCACGTTCGTAAATAGCGCTGTAATCATGGAAACGAACCTTTTCCGGATCGTCGCCTTCATCGAGATAGAAGAAGGCCTCATTCTGGCCGAGTTCATAACTGGTTTCTTCGGGAAATCTTATCGCGTATTGCTTACCGATCGCGCCTCTCCTTGCTTCGCATGATTGCTGTTGAGAGCATAGGCGTTTGTACTCAAGCCACAACCGCTACAAATTTGCACGAATTGCGCGCATTGAATCTCAGCCATCCATTGCACAGCCCTGCTACCAATCTCGGCGCAATCTGGGCCGCTAGCGGACATTCAAACCGGAACACTCCCCACACCTCACACCTCCTGACAAAGCGCGATTCTTGCGCTATATCCGGTGCCATGAACCGACTTTGCTATTCCAACGCTTACTGGACGGTCCACCGGCTGAGCCGCTCGCTCGCGCGCTAGCCTTTCGCGCGGACCCGGCATTCGACGGGCCGCGCGCACCCCACGCCAGCGGGCTCTATGCCACGAAAAAGGCTGGCGAACCCCAATCCCATTCGCCTTTACAGGAATAGTCACATGACCGAGACACCCGAAAACCCGCCTGAAAACCTGATGGGCCTGGACGGCTTCGAATTCGTCGAATTCACCGGCCCCGATCCCGATGCGCTCGCCGATCTGTTCGTGAAGCTCGGCTTCACCCATGTCGGCAATCACCGCTCGAAGAATGTCCGCCACTACCGGCAGGGCGACATCAATTTCATCCTCAACATGGAGCCGGACGGCCAGGCCGCGACGTTCCGCGAGAGCCACGGCCCCTCGGCCAATGCGATGGCGTTCCGCGTGAAAGATGCGGCCAAGGCGCTGGAGCTCGCCGTCGAGCGCGGCGCGACGCCGGTCGAGGGCAAGGTCGGCCCGGCCGAGCTCAACATCCCGGCGATCGAGGGGATCGGCGGCGCCAATCTCTACCTCGTCGACCGGCGCGGCGCGGCGTCGATCTACGATATCGATTTCGAGCCGGTCGAGGGCGCGGCGGCGGACGACAACAGCGTCGGCCTGCACACGCTCGACCATCTGACGCACAATCTCAAGCGCGGCCAGATGGACGTCTGGTCCGAATATTATGAGCGCATCTTCAACTTCCGCGAGATCCGCTATTTCGACATCGAGGGCCAGTCGACGGGCCTCTTCAGCCGCGCGATGACCGCGCCCGACGACAAGATCCGCATTCCGCTGAACGAGAGCCAGGACGAGCATTCGCAGATCGAGGAGTTCATCCGCGACTATAAGGGCGAAGGCATCCAGCATATCGCGCTCTCGACCGACGATATCTTCGGTACCGTCGATGCGCTGCGCGAGCGCGGCGTCCGCTTCCAGGACACGCCCGACACCTATTACGACCTGCTCGACGAGCGGCTTCCGGGCCATGGCCACAATGTCGAGGAGATGCGCAAGCGCAAGATCCTGATCGACGGCGCGCCGGAGACCGGCGGCGGCCTGCTGCTCCAGATCTTCACCGAGAATATGGTCGGGCCGATCTTCTTCGAGATTATCCAGCGCAAGGGCAATGACGGCTTCGGCGAGGGCAATTTCAAGGCGCTGTTCGAGAGCATCGAGCTCGACCAGATCAACCGCGGCGTGATCCCGGCGAAGGAAGAGGCGTAATCGAAAGCCCCTCCCCTTGAGGGGGAGGGGTTGGGGTGGGGCCGGCGCTTCGGCTGCGAAACTCCGAAACCGGTATCGAACCGGCTTCTCCGTCCCCCACCCCGTGCCCCTCCCTCGAAAGGGAGGGGTTGGGAGACAGAAAAATGACCGACCTTGAATATCAATCCGGCTTCGGCAACGAGTTCGCGACCGAGGCGATGGCGGGCGCATTGCCCGAGGGCCGCAACAGCCCGCAGCGGCCCGCCTTCGGCCTCTATGCCGAGCAGCTTTCGGGAACCGCCTTCACCGTGCCGCGCGACCAGAACCGGCGCAGCTGGCTCTACCGGATGCGGCCGAGCGCCATGCACGGCCGGTTCGAACCCTATGGCGGCGGCGAGCGGATCGAGACCGCGCCGCTATCGGGCGCGGATTTCGATCCCAACCGGATGCGCTGGGACCCGCTGCCGATGCCCGAGGCCGAACTCGACTGGGTCGACGGGCTCGTCACCTGGGCGGCGAACGGCGACGCCGCGGCCCAGGCCGGCATCGCGATCCATCTCTACGCGGCCAACCGCTCGATGGAGGGCCGCGCCTTTTTCAACGCCGATGGCGAGATGCTGATCGTGCCGCAGCAGGGGCGGTTGCGGATCGCGACCGAGATGGGCCTGCTCGACGTCGCGCCGAACGAGATCGCGATCCTGCCGCGCGGGCTGCGGTTCCGGGTCGACCTTCTGGACGGGGCGGCGCGCGGCTATGTCTGCGAGAATTACGGGGCGCCGTTCCGCCTCCCCGATCTCGGGCCGATCGGCTCGAACGGGCTCGCCAATCCGCGCGATTTCCTGAGCCCCGTCGCGTGGCACGAGGATGGCGATGCGCCGACGCAAGTGATCCAGAAGTTTGCCGGAAGGTTGTGGAAGTTGGCGCTTGGGCACTCGCCGTTCGACGTTATCGCCTGGCACGGCAATCTCGCGCCGGTCAAATACGAGCTTTCCCGCTTCAACACGATCGGTTCGATCAGCTTCGACCATCCCGACCCCTCGATTTTCACCGTATGCACGTCCCCTTCGCCAACTTCGGGCGTCGCGAACTGCGATTTCGTGATCTTCCCGCCGCGCTGGCTGGTCGGCGAGGACACCTTCCGCCCGCCCTGGTTCCACCGCAATATCATGAGCGAATTCATGGGGTTGGTGCATGGCAAATATGACGCCAAGGCCGGCGGTTTCGCGCCGGGCGGGGCGAGCCTGCACAATTGCATGAGCGCGCACGGGCCCGACAAGGTCTCGACCGAAAATGCGATGGCCGCCGACCTGAAACCGCAGAAGATCGACGACACCATGGCATTCATGTTCGAAAGCTGCCTGCCGATCCGGCCGACGCGCTTCGCGATGGATACCCCGCTGTTGCAGCTCGACTATGACGGCTGCTGGGACGGGTTCGACAAGGCGCAGATCGACTAGCTCCGGGTCCTCGGTTCGCGCACGCGGAACAGCATGATCGCGAGTGCGACGAGGATCAGCCCGATCGAGATCCAGAATAGCGGGATATAGCCGAACGCCGCCGCGATGACGCCGCCGAGCAGCGGGCCGATCGCGGCCATCGTGGTTTCGGCGGAGGTCGAGAAGGCCAGCCGCATCGGCAGATCCTCGCGGCTGCCGAACTCGAGCACGATCGTCGTGGCGCTCATCATATAGCCGGAAAGCGAGGCGCCGATCCCGAAGAAGGCGGTGAAGATGGGCACCGGACCGCTCGCGCCGAGCAGCAGCGCCAGCGCGGCGAGCCAGACGAGCAGCGCGAGGATCATCGTCAGCCGGTACCCGAACCGGTCGCCCAGATGCCCCCAGAGCAGGTTGGAGACCGTGTCCGCGCCGAGAAAGGCGACGGTCAGCAGCCCGATCGCCGCGCCGCTCAGCTCCATCACATCGGCGGCATAGAGGATATAGAAGGGCATCGAGATGCGCGCCGCGACGGCGAACAGCTGGGCGATCAGGAACCAGCGATAGTCGCGGTCCGCCAGCAGTTCGGGAATGTCGCGCAGCCGCTCGCGCATCGGCATTTGCGGCCGGACGGTCGGCGGCTCGGGCTCGCGCACGAAGCGGTAGAGGACGAACAGGCCGAGGCTGGTCAGGACGAAGGAGAGCAGGAAGGTCGTCGCATAGCCGTTGCCGAGCACATCCTGTTCGATGAACCAGGCCCCGGCGAAATAGGAGAGCAAAGCCGCGATCCCCGCCCCCGCGACGTTGCGATAGGCCTGGAGCCGCCCGCGCCGCGCGATCGGGATCACCTTGGAGAGCAGCATCTGGAAGACGACGCGCTGCTGGCCCTGGAAAAAGCCGAGCAGGAAGAGGAACAGGAACGTCGCCAGGAGTAGCGGCGAGCCGGTGAGGAAATAGCCGGCGAGCGCCATGCCCAGAATCTGGACGCGCATCGCGATGCCGATCCAGAGCGCCACCGGCATGACCCGCCTGCGATGCTCGATATTGGATGCGCTCATCACGGGCGAGACCGCCGCGCCCGCCTGGAGCAGGGCCTGGCCGACGCCGACCAGCGCGTTCGACCCGGTCAACGCGAACAGATAGGCCGGCAGGAAGGTCGGCGCCATCAGGATGCGGAAACCCGTCATCCCCAGCATGCCGTGCGCGAAATGCGCTATATAGTTGCGGCGGAGATTGTCCTCGACGAACCGCTCATAGTCTGCCTCCGCCCGGCGCGTATCGGGCCGATCGCCGGTCACGTCCGGCGGGGAGGCAGCGCGCCGATCAATAGCCGTTGAACCGGGCGAAGCGCTCGCGATGGAAACCCGCATTGCCCCACTGGTTCTCGAGCACGCGCGCGCGCTTGAAATAGAAGCCCGCATCATGCTCGTCGGTCATGCCGATCCCGCCATGCAGCTGGATCATCTCGTGCGTGATGCGATGGACGACATCGTTCGCCGTCGCCTTGGCGATGGCCACCGCCTGTCCCGCGCTGCCGATATCGGCGTCGAGCGCGGCGAGCGCCGCTTCGACGGCGGAGCGCATCATCTCGATATCGCCGAACATCTCGGCCATGCGATGCTGGAGCGCCTGGAAGCTCGACAGGGTCTGGCCGAACTGGACGCGGGTCTTGAGATACTCGTTCGTCGTCGCAAACGCCTGGACGGCAAGGCCCAGCATCTCGGCACAGGCGATCACGCGCGCGCAATCCAGCACCTTGTCGCGCAGATCGTCGCCGCCTTCGGCCAGCCGCGAATCATTGCCGACCGCGACGTCCTCCAGCCTGATCTCGGCATGGCTGCGCGAGTCGACGATCTTGCGGTTCGACCGCGATACCCCGTCCGCGTCGCCATCGACCAGATAGAGGCCGTCTTTCGCCGCGACGACGAACAGTCCCGCGCTGTCGCCCTCGGCCACGAACGCCTTGGTGCCGTTGAGCCTGCCGCCTTCGACCGCGGTCTCGATCTTGTCGGGATCGTGATGCGCGCCCTCGTCGATGGCGAGCGCGGCGACGAGTTCGCCGCTGGCGATCCGGGGCAGATATCTGGCTTTCTGTTCGTCCGACCCGCCGAGCATGATGGCGACCGCCGCCGCCGAAGACGCGGCGAGCGGCGCCGCGGCCACATTGCGCCCGAGTTCCTCGAGCACGAGGCCGAGCCCGGTGAAGCCGAAGCCGCTGCCGCCATGGTCCTCGGGAATGACGATGCCGGTCCAGCCCATCTCGACCATCTGCCGGTAGACCGCCGGATCATAGCCTTCCTCATGGCCCGCATCGCGCATCTTGCGGAACGCGCTGACCGGGTTTTCCTTGTCCGACCATTCGCGCGCCATGTCGCGCAGCATCGCCTGTTCGTCGCTCAGCCCTGCCATTGCCATCCTCTTTCGCTGGCCGCACCACGCGGCTGGTTTCCGTTAACGTCAAGCATAGCTGATGGGCTATGGCAAGGGGCGCTTCTTTGTCAGAAACTTTCTGGCGAAAGTTCGCCGCACCGGCCGCTAGGTCGAGTCTGACAAACAAAGCCCCCCGATCAGCCGCGCCAGCTCGACGACCGTGTGATCGGCGTGCATGCCGCCGATAATCTGGAGCCCGATCGGCAGCCCGTCCGCATCCTCGCCGATCGGTACGCTGGTCGCGGGAAGCCCCGGATAGGTGGCGACGCTGACCCAGCCGAACTGCCGGCCGAACTCGATCTCTTCGCCGTTGATCGGGAGCGTGCGGTCGGCCATCGGCACCGCACTGTGTTCGAAAGCGGTGTTGCCGGCATTGGGGCAAAGGATCGCGTCGAATTGCTCGAACAATGCGCGATACTGCCGCCGGGCGCGCGCCTGCTGGTCGAGCATGTCGCACCAGGCCGGCAGATCGGGGAGCGGATAGTCGGACGCGGGATCGCGCACCGCGAGGACCGTCAGCAGCATGTGCAGATACTGGCCGTGCAGCGCGGCGAGATCGGGCAGCAGGTCGCTCGCCCGCGACACCGTCGCGCCGGCCTTTTCGCAGCGATCCGCGGCCCGTTCGACCGCCGCGACGATCGCTTCGTCGGCAACCGCGAGATCGGTTTCGGTGACGACGAGCAGCCGATAATCGGCGAGCGAGCGCGATGGCGCGCCCGGCAGCGCGATGTCGGAGGTCAGATTGAGCGCCAGCGCGAGATCCTCGGCCGACCGCGCCATCGGCCCCGTCACCGAAAGCGGCACGTCCGCACCGTCGGTTCCGGGGAAATAATGGCCCTCCAGCGGAACGACGCCGTAGCTGGGCTTGAGACCGTAGACCCCGCAATAATGGGCCGGGATGCGGATCGATCCGCCGATATCGGACCCATATTCGAGCGGCACCATCCCGGCCGCCAGCGCCGCCGCCGAACCGCCCGACGAGCCGCCAACGACGCGCGAGAGGTCGTGCGGGTTGCTGGTGCGGCCGTAAACCGGATTGTCGGACTGCCAGTCGGCCAGCATCGGCGGCACATTGGTCTTGCCCAGAAAAACGGCTCCTGCGGATTTCAGACGCTGCACGACCAGCGAGTCCTTCTGCGCGATGAAATCCTTCGCCGCCTCGACGCCCCAGGTCGTCGGCAGTCCGGCGATATCGTGCGATTCCTTGATCGTCATCGGCACGCCGAGCAGCGGCTTCGCCTCGCCCGCCGCGCGCGCCGCATCGGCCGCACGCGCCGCATCCAGCGCGCGGTCGAAATCGCGGACGACGACGGCGTTGATATCGGCGTCGCGCTCCTCGATCCGTGCGATCGCCGCCTCGCACTCGGCGACGGCGCTGGTCTCGCCCCTGGTGATCGCCCGGGCGGTTTCGATGGCGGTGCGCTCGGTGGTTTCGATCACGTCTTTTCTCCATGAACCGTCAGGGCTGAGCCTGTCAAAGCCCGATTATCCGTCCGAAAACGCCCTTTGACAGGCTCAGGGCTAACGGGACAAGAGACGGCTAATTGAACCGATCACCCTTTTCCGCCTTATCCGCAAGCAGCTGCGACAGCCGGAAATTCCCGCCGAGCCGGTCGCGATGCTTTTCGAGGCCCGCGACGACCGTATCGAGCCCGATCGTGTCGGCCCAGAACATCGGGCCGCCCGTATAGAGCGGCCAGCCATAGCCGTTGATCCAGACGACATCGATATCGCTCGCGCGCTGGGCCATGCCCTCCTCAAGGATCAGCGCGCCCTCGTTGACCATCGGGTAGAGCAGCCGTTCCCGAATCTCGTCCCTCGAAATCTCCCGCCGCTCGACCCCCTGCTTCTCGGCGAATTCGGCGATGACATCCTTTACCGTATCGGACGGCGTGCGTTGGCGCGCTTCGTCATAGTCGTAGAAGCCCGCCCCCGTTTTTTGGCCGCGCCGGTCCATCGCGCACAGCGCGTCCCGGACGCTTTCGATCCGCGTCGGATCGCGATGCCAGCCGATATCGAGCCCGGCGAGATCGGACATCTGAAACGGCCCCATCGGGAAGCCGAAATCGAGCAGCACCTCGTCCACCTCCCAGTAATTGGCGCCTTCCATGATCAGCGCATTGGCCTGTTGCTGGCGCGGGCTGAGCATCCGGTTGCCGATAAAGCCGTCGCACACCCCGGCGACCACGGCGATCTTGCCGATCTTCTTCGCCAGCTTCATGCAGGTCGCCAGGACCTGGTCGGAGGTCTTGTCGCCGCGCACCACCTCGAGCAGCTTCATGACATTGGCGGGCGAGAAGAAGTGCAGGCCGAGAACGGCTTCGGGCCGCTGCGTCGCCGTCGCGATCTCGTCGACGTTGAGATACGACGTGTTGGAGGCGAGGATCGCGCCCTGCTTCACGGTCGCGTCGAGCTTCGCGAACACCTGTTTCTTCACATCCATATTCTCGAACACGGCCTCGATCACGAGATCGCAATCGGCGAGATCGGCATAGTCGAGCGTCGGCGTGAGCAGGCCCATCGCCTGCTCGACCTGCTCGCCGGTCATCCGGCCGCGCTTGGCCGTGCGCTCGTAATTCTTGCGCATCACGCCCGTGCCGCGATCGAGCGCTTCCTGCTCCATTTCGAGAATGGTGATCGGGATGCCGGCCGAGAGGAAGTTCATCGAAATGCCGCCGCCCATCGTGCCCGCGCCGATCACGCCGACCTTCCGGATCGGGATCAGTTCGATATCCTTGGCGATTCCCTCGATCTTGTTCGCGGCGCGCTCGGCGAAGAAATAGTGGCGCATGGCCGCCGATTGGGTGCCGGCCATCAGGCCCATAAAGAGTTCGCGTTCCCTGGCGACGCCGTCCTCGTACGACATTTCGCCGGCCGCCTTGACCGCCTGGATTCCCGCCTCGGGCGCGTCGAAGCCGCGGAGCCTGCGGCCGTGCCTGGCGCGGAATTCGTCGAAGATCGCGGGGTTTTCGACGCCGTCGCGATTCGCGGTGCCCTCGCTCGAGCGCGGGACGGGCTTGCCGATCTGGCCGCGGGCGAAGCGGATCGCATCCTCGGCCAGGCTGTCCTCGCCGACGATCGCATCGACGAGACCGATGCTTTCGGCTTTCTTCGCCGGAATCGGGTCGCCGACCACGACCATCGGCAGCGCCGCTTCGGCGCCGACGATGCGCGGCAGGCGCTGCGTTCCCGCGGCGCCCGGTATCAGCCCGAGCTTGACCTCCGGCAGGCCGAGCTTCGCCGAGGGCACCGCCACCCGATAGTGGCAGGCCAGCGCAACCTCGCAGCCGCCGCCGAGCGCGGTGCCGTGGATCGCGGCGACGACCGGCTTGTCGCTCGCCTCGATCCTGTCGAGCACCTCGCCCAGGCCGGGGCCCTGAGGCGGCTTGCCGAATTCGGTGATGTCGGCGCCGGCGAAAAAGGTCCGTCCGTCGCAGCGGATGACCACCGCCTGGACGCCGTCGTCGCCCAGTGCCTCCTCGATGCCTTCCGCCAGCCCGGCCCGGACGGCCTGACCCAAGGCGTTGACCGGCGGGTTGTTGGAGATGATGACGAACACGTCGCCATGACGTTCGGTGGTGATCACGGACATGGAGGAGACTCCTGCAGGGTTTTTTCTTTCGCTTGTCGCGCATCGCCCGGGGCGCTGGCAAGGCTGTCGTTGCGGAAACCTGCCTGCGCCCTTGAGATTAGTCCCTGCGCGCCATAGCTAGAACAAAAGCCAGAAGCCGGGGATTCGCGAATCTACCGGCCTATTCCTGTGGAGAGAGTTTACGTGACGGAAATCAACCTGAATCCCGACCATCCCGACTGGCCGGTCATGTCGCTTGCCCAGGCGAACGCGATCCTGACGTCCGAGGGCAGTCCGTTCGCCACCGAAGAGGTCGAGATCAACGGCCGTCCGACGACCGTGTGGAAGAGCATTCCGCCCACCTTCGCCGATTTCGCCCGGCTCGCCCGCGCGGCCTTCGGCGAACGCGAATTCATCGTCTTCGAAGACGAGCGGGTAACCTACGACGCCTGGTTCAAGGCAGCGGCCACCCTGGCGCACAAGCTGCGCGAGCTGGGCGTCGAGAAGGGCGACCGGGTCGCGCTTGCGGCGCGCAACCTGCCCGAATGGCCGGTGACCTATTTCGCGACGCTCTCGCTGGGCGCGATCGCGGTGCCGCTCAACGGCTGGTGGACGGGCGGCGAACTCGAATATGGCCTGCAGGATTCCGGCGCGAAGGCGCTGATCGCCGATGGCCAGCTTTACGAGCGGATAAAACCGCATCTCGAAAACCTGCCCGCCATCGAGACGATCATCGTGACGCGGCCGGGCGGAGAGCTGGACGACGGCATCGTCGCGTTGGCCGACCTGATCGGCACGAGCCATGAATGGCCCGATCTGCCCGATACCGACTTTCCCCAGGCGGACATCGGCCCCGAGACCGACGCCTCCATCCTCTATACCAGCGGCACGACGGGCCAGCCGAAAGGCGCGGTCGCCACGCATCGCAACTCGCTGACCAATCTGCTCTCGTCGGCCTTCGCGACGACGCGCGGCGCATTGCGGCGGGGCGAAGAGCTGCCGCCGCCCGGCACATTGCCCGAGCCGATGTGCGTGCTCCTCGTCATCCCGCTGTTCCACGTGACCGGATGCACGGCGATGATGGGCCCGATCATGGCCGGCGGATCGAAACTGGTCATGATGCGGAAATGGGACACGGTTCGCGCGATGGAGATCATCGAGCGCGAAAAGGTCACGCTGACCGGCGGCGTTCCGACGATCGCCTGGCAGATTCTCGAACACCCGGATCGCGACAAATATGATCTGTCGAGCCTCAACAGCATCACCTATGGCGGCGCGCCCGCCTCGCCGGACCTGGTTCGGAAGATCAAGAGCGAATTCAAATCCTCGCCCGCCATGGGCTGGGGGATGACCGAAACCTCCGGAACCGTGACCGGTCACAGCGCGGAAGACTATCTCAACCGACCCGACAGCTGCGGCCCGCCCGTTCCGGTCGCCAAGCTCAAGATCATGTCCGAGGACGGCACGCGCGAATTGCCGACCGGCGAGATCGGCGAGCTTTGGGCCTATGGCGCGATGGTCGTCCGCGAATATTGGAACAAGCCGGAAGCTAATGCGGAAACCTTCGTCGACGGCTGGATCCGCACCGGCGATCTCGCCAAGCTCGACGAGGAAGGGTTCTGCTATATTTGCGACCGCGCCAAGGACATGATCATCCGCGGCGGCGAGAATATCTATTCGTCGGAGGTCGAAAACGTGCTGTACGATCATCCGGCCGTGACCGATGCGGCGCTGGTCGGCATTCCGCACAAGCAACTCGGCGAGGAACCGGCCGCCGTCGTCCATCTGGCGCCCGGGCACGCGGTCAGCGAAGCGGAGCTGCAGGCCTGGGTCGCGGAGCGGCTCGCCAAGTTCAAGGTACCGGTCAAGATCGTGTTCGTTGAGGACACGCTGCCGCGCAACGCCAATGGCAAGATCCTCAAAAAGGATCTGCCGAACCTCTATTTCGGCGTCGACGAGAAAGAGGAAGCGATCGCGTAGACAGAAGGAGCGGAGCATGAGGGGGCGGTTCATCAATCCGGTGCGATGGCTGGTCGCGGGTCTGGCGCTGCTCGCCGCGCCCGCGGCGGCCGAACGGTTCAGCTTCGTCGCGCTCGGCGATACGGCGTACAACCTGCCCGACGACCTGCCGCGCTACGACCGGCTGATCCAGACCATAAACGCCGCCGATCCAGCCTTCACCATCCATGTCGGCGATATCTGGGGCGCCCGCCCCTGCACCGAAGACAGCTATCGCGACGCGCTGGGCTGGTTCGGCCGCTACGACCACCCGGTCGTCTATACGCCCGGCGACAATGAGTGGACCGATTGCCGCCGCGTCGAAATCCTGCGCGCCTTCGCCGGGATCGGCAGCGAGGACGACCGGCAGGCGCTGGCCGAGGCCTATCGGTTCGAAAACGCTTTCGCCAATTCCAGCTATGTCGATGTGCTCGCCGCGCTCTCCACCTTGCGCTCGGTATTCTTCGCCGCGCCGCAAAGCCTGGGCGCGGATCCCATGCCGCTGATGCGCCAGTCGGATGGCGGCGGCGAATTCTCCGAGATGGTCGAGAATGCGCGATGGGAACGGGACGGCGTCGTCTTCGCGACCGTCCATATGCCCGGTTCCGATGCCGATTTCCGGATCAACGACGAAGCGCGCTTCCGGGCCGCCGCGCAGCGCAACCGGGCGAATATCGCCTGGCTCCGGGAAACCTTCGAACGGGCCGAGGAGCAGGACGCGCCCGCGGTCGTCATCGCGCTGCACGCCGGCATGTTCGTCGACGGCGAGGGCGGCAACCTGACCGGGTCCGCGATCCGCGGCGGCGAGGCCGGGCCCTATGGCTGGATCGTCTTCGCCGTCCGCGACTATGCGGCGCACTTCGGCAAGCCCGTCCTGCTGATCAACGGCGATTTCCACGAGTTCGTGATCGACCGACCGTTCATGATCGAACGCGGGGAAGGCGAAGCGCCGCTCTATGACAATATCACCCGGCTCCAGGTCTACGGCGCGCCGCAGATCCGCGCGGTCCGCGTCACGGTCGATACCGAGACGCCCTGGGTCTTCGGCTTCGAGCCGCTCTACGCCGAATAGACGCGCCTAGCTGAACAGCGCGACGCTCTGCATCCCGGCGAGCACCGCCGTGCCGTCGGTCGACCAGAGTCCCATCTGCTGGCTGCTGTTGCCGTGCCGCGCGAGATCGGATTCGCTGCGCACGAGCCACCAGCCGCTGTCCGTCACCGGCGCCGGCTCGAGGATATTGGCGAACCAGTTGATCGAACTGACCGGCGCGCCCCGCGATTGCAGCGCGACGGCCGCCGGCGGCAGGGAATCGCCCATCAGGATCAGTTCGACCATCGGATCGATCCCGCCGCGCTCGGCGAGCCGCATCCAGCGGGTGAAGCGCGGCTTGCCGTCCGCGTCGGGGTGGCGGCTCTCGCGATACTGGAAATGATGAGTGAAGAATTCGGGCGGGCCCGAGCGCAATTCCTCGTCGGGCGGCGGCGGGCCGATATCGGGTGCGTCGTGATGCGCATAATCGACCTCGGATTCGAGCGCCTGCATGAAGACGTAGATCGCGCGCAGCCCCAGTCCCTTTTCCGAATGGATATCGGACTGGATGAAGGCGGCCGTCCGCCCGCGCCGGAGCAGCTTGGTGGTGATCGTCACCGCGCCCGCCAGCGGGCCGATAAAGGATATCTGCGCCGAGCGAAGCGGCGGCAGGCCCTCCTCCGACTGCTGCGCGGCGTGCAGGCCGAGCGCGGCGCTGAGCCCGCCATAGGCCGTCCGCCCCTGCATCCAGGTCAAGGGGATTTCGACGCTATGGCCTTCGCCGGTCGGCGAGAAGCTTTTTAGAATTTGCTGTAGGTTCATTTGCATATCTTCGTTTTACAAAGAGTCCGTTAGCCCTAGCCTGTCGAAGGGCGCTTCTCCGCCGATAGACGTCCTTCGACAAGCTCAGGACTAACGTGTTTTGAGACTAGACAGGCCGCTCAATCCCGGGGAATGGCGGCGACGATTTTTTCGGCTTCCGCGAAGAGGGCCGGATCGATCTCCAGCCCGCTCGCGGCCGCATTGTCGTCGAGCTGGTCGGGCCGGCTCGCACCCACGATCGCAGAGGCGACATTGGGCTCGCGCAGCACCCAGGCGAGCGCGAACTGGGCCATTGTGCAGCCCGCCTGTTCGGCCAGCGGCCTGATCCGCTCGACACCGCGAATGACTTCGGGCTTCATCAACCGCTCCATGAAGCCGCCCATATCGTCGCTCGCCGCGCGGCTGTCCTCGGGCGGCGGGCGGTCGGCGTCATATTTTCCGGTCAGCACGCCCTGGCCCAGCGGCGACCAGACGATCTGCGAAATGCCGTTTGCCGCGCAGAGCGGGATCACGGCCTTTTCGGGGCGCCGCCAGAGCAGCGAATATTGCGGCTGGCTCGAAACGAACTTCTCGACTTCGGGCACCATGTCCAGCGCCGCGCGGATATGATCGGGCTCCCACTCGGAAAAGCCGATATAGCGGACCTTGCCCGCCTTCACGATATCGGTCAGCGCCGTCATCGTCTCTTCGAGCGGCGTGTCCTCATCATAGCGGTGGCACTGGTAGAGATCGACATGATCGGTCTGCAGCCGCTCGAGCGAGGCGTCGACCTGCTTCAATATCTGTTCGCGCGAGAGCCCGCGATCGGTGTCGGACATCGGGAAATAGACCTTGGTAGCGAGCACATAGCTGTCGCGCGGCCGGTCATTCAGCGCCGCGCCGATCACCCGCTCCGAGGCGCCCCGGCCATAGGCGTTGGCGGTGTCGATGAAATTGATCCCGAGATCGAACGCGCGGTCGATGCAGGCGATCGCCGTTTCCTTCTCGATTCCGACGCCGGTGGTCAGCCAGGTGCCCAGCGAGATTTCCGAAACTTCGAGATCGCTCGATCCAAGTTTGCGATATTTCATGCGATCAAATCTCCTGCCCGGGCCGCCGCGAAAGCCGGAGGTCGAGATGCGAGCCCGCATCGAGCAGCAGCGTCTCGCCCGTCACCAGCCGCGTCGCATCGTCGAGGAACATCAGGATGCCGTCCGCAACGTCCTCGGCCTGCCCGGCCCTTGCCAGCGGCACCTTGCTCGCGACCATCTCGTTCATCGCCTTGAGCCCGTCCTCGCCGAGCCGGTCCGCGAACCAGCCGGTTCCGACATAGCCGGGGCATACTGCATTCACGCGGATATCCGGCGCCAGGGCGCGGGCCAGCGACTTGGTCATGGTGACCATGGCCCCCTTGGACGCGGCATAGGCGACCGACGAACCGATCCCGTGCGTCCCGGCAATCGACGCGACATTGACGACCGACCCGGGCCCTGCCTCGCGCATCGCGGGCGCGCAGGCGCGAATCATCTCATAGGCCGCGACGACGTTGAGCCGGTAGATGTCCGTGAAATCCTCGGCCGACAGCGCGTCGAGATCCTCGTGATTGGCGAATTTGGTCGTGCCGGCATTGTTGACGAGCAGGTCGATCCGGCCCCATTCGGCAAGCGTCGCCTCGGCGAGCTTGCCCGCCTCGCCCGCCGCCAGATCGGCATGCACGGCGATAGCATGGTCGCCGATCCCGGCGGCCATCGCCTCGGCCTCGTCCCTGCTCGACGAATAGTTGATCGCGACCTTCGCGCCGCGCCCGGCGAGCTTCTCCACCGTGGCGGCGCCGATGCCCCGGCTGCCGCCGGTGACGATCGCTACCTTCCCGTCGAAGAAATCGCCCGCCATCAGACCGCCGCCTGTTTCGGCATCTGCCGCGTGACCGGGTGCGAGGAGGACAGCCCGCCATCGACCGCGAGCGCCTGGCCGTTGACATAGCTGGCGTCGTCCGAGGCGAGGAAGGTGACGGCGCCCGCCAGTTCCTCCGGCTGCCCGCCGCGCTTCAGCGGGTTGAGTTGGCCGATCTTGCCCTCGACGCCCTTTTCGCGCGCATAGTCGTAGACCGGCTTGGTCATCCCGGTCTCGATGATGCCGGGGCAGACCGCGTTGATCCGGACGTTGCTGCCGGTCATCTGCTGCGCGGCCGTCTTCACCAGGTTGATGACGCCCGCCTTCGACGCCGAATAGCTGCTCGGCCCCGCTCCCGAGCGGATGCCGGCGACAGACGCCGTGCAGATGATCGCGCCGCCGCCGCGCTTCTCGATCTCCGGCGCGCCATATTTGATCGCGAGGAACGGGCCGATCAGGTTGACGCGCAGCACCTCGGCCCAGCTGTCCGCATCGCTGTCGAACAGGCCGCCCTGCAGGCCGCCGGTGATCCCGGCATTGGCGAACAGGATATCGAGCCCGCCGAACTCGCCGACCGCCCGCTCGACCAGCGCCTGCACCTCGCTCTCGCTGCCGGCGTCCATCTCGACGCCGATCGCCGTGCCGCCATCGGCCGCGATCTCTTCCACCGTCTCGTGCACGGTCGGCATCTTGTCGGCGCACACGACCTTGCCGCCTTCCGCCGCGAAACGCCTGGCCGTCGCGCGTCCGATGCCGGAGCCCGCGCCCGTGACGATAATCGATTTTCCTTCGAAGCGGTTCATTGCATTTCCTTTGGGCTAGATCGTGCGGCCGCCATCGACGACGATGACCTGTCCGGTCGTATAGGTCGAAGCGGAAGAGGCGAGATAGACGGCGGCGCCTGCAATCTCGTGCGGTTCGCCGATGCGGTGCAGCGGCGTCGTCGACGTCACATGCTTCTCGATTTCGGGGTTTTCCCACAGCGCGCGCGCCATGTCGGTGCGGATCAGCCCGGGTGCGATGCAGTTGACGCGGATATTGTCGTCCCCGAATTCGTGCGCGAGATTGCGCGCCAGCTGCATGTCGGCGGCCTTCGAGATGCAATAGGTGCCGATGTCGACCGAGCCCCGCAAACCGCCGATCGAGGAGACGATGATGATCGAGCCTTCCCTGCGCTCGCGCATCTCGGGCGCGACCATCTGGATCAGCCAGTGGTTGGAGAGGATATTGTTGTCGAGAATCTTGCGGAACTGCGCGTCCTCGATCGTCGCCATCGGCCCGAAATGCGGATTGGTCGCCGCGTTGCAGACCAGGATGTCGATCCGGCCGAAGGCCTTGCGCGTTTCGTCGACGAGAGTCTGCAGATCCTCTTTGGAGGAGATATTGGCCGGGACGGCGATCGCCGTCCCCTCGCCATGCTCGGCATTGATCGCGGCGGCGACCTCCTCGCAGGGCGCCGCCTTCCGGCTCGAGATGACGACCCGGCCGCCATTGGCCGCCATCTCCGCCGCCGTGGCCTTGCCGATGCCGCGCGAGGAACCGGTGATGATCGCGACCTTGCCGTCCAGATCGAAGAGCGACATGGTTTCCTCCTCCTATTCCGGAGCGCCGGCGGCGCGGGCGAAGCCCCAGGCCGCCGCCGCCAGTTCGGGCACGCGCTTCGACCGCTCCTCCGCTTCGGCGGAGGAGGCCGTGCCGTCTAGCCAGCGCTTCTTGATCCCCTGCAGGATGCCGGTCAGCCGGAACAGGTTATAGGCGAAATACCAGTTGAGATCGGGCACCGCGTCGCGGTTCGTGAGCTCGCAATAAAGCGCCGTCGCCTCTTCCAAGGTCGGGATGCCCGTTCCCTCGAGATCCTGCCCGCCGAGCGACGCGGTGCCCGTGCCCTCCATCACCCAGTTCATTGCGAGATAGGTGAAATCGGCCAGCGGATCGCCGAGCGTCGAGAGTTCCCAGTCGAGCACCGCGACGACCTCGGGCCGGTCGGGCGCGTAAATCATGTTGTCGATGCGATAGTCGCCATGGATGACCGAGGTGCGCGTCTGCTCGGGCACCGTTTCGGGCAGCCATTCGATCAGCTTCTCGACTTCTTCGATCGTCTCGGTCTCGGCGCGGCGATACTGTTTGGTCCAGGTGTTGATCTGGCGTTCGAAATAATTGCCGGTCTTGCCGTGATTCTCGAGGCCGAGCTCGACATGATCCAGGTTGTGCAGGCGCGCGAGCGTGCCGATCATCGAACGGTAGACGGAGGTCCGCTCGGTCGGCTCGAGTTCGGGCAGCATCCCGTCCCAGAAGGTCCGGCCCTCGACCATCTCCATGATGTAGAAGGCCGCGCCGATGACGGCGTCATCCTCGCACAGCGCATAGGGCCGCGCGACCGGAAAGCCCGCCGGATGGAGACCGGAGATCACCCGGAATTCCCGGTCGACCGCATGGGCCGAGGGCAGGATCGGGCCGAACGGCTTGCGACGCAGCACATAGGCGCGCCCCGCCTCGTCTTCGATCCGGTAGGTCGGGTTGGATTGGCCGCCGGGAAATTTCGTATAAGCGGCGAGCCCGGCGAAACCGTCGACATGCTCGCGCATCCAGGCCTCGAGATTGTCCTCGTTCAGCCGGTCCTTCTCGGCCACGCCCTCGGCGCTGATCGCTTTCTCGCCCATCGCTGCATCCCATATTTTCGTCCGGAGACTTTACGGAGGCGTAACGTGGCCATGGGGACGCGTCCAGACCGCAAATCCGGGCTGTGGCCGCAAAATGGAAAGCTTCCTTTACAAATTTGACCCAACGGCATAACGCGTTCTGCGGACTGTTTGAGGGGAAATGCCATGCGCCACCTGGGCTATGGAGAAGGCAGCGCCGGGACCGGCGTACGCGAGAGTCCGGAGGTCGGCGTTGGATGACGATCGCAATCGAATCGAAAACCGCGTCCGCACGCTCCGCAAGACACGTGGCCTCACCCAGCAGGATCTGGCCGCACTGCTCGGCGTTTCGCGGCAAACCGTCAACGCGATCGAAAATGGCCGCTATGATCCGAGCCTGCCGCTGGCGTTCGATATCGCCCGCGTTTTCGCGGCCCGGATCGAGGATGTGTTCCGTCCCGTGGACGCCGGTACGGATTGTCCATGCTGGGACGCCATCATGCTGAGGATACCCGCCGTCATCCACGGCAACGGCGTCTGTCTGCGTCCCCATCGGCCGTCCGACCTGCCCGCATTCGAGGCGTTCGTTACCGACCCCGAGGCGACCCGCTATATGGGATTCACCGCCGAACAGAAGACTCCGGACGGCGCGGCGGCGATGATGGAGGCCGTGATCGACAGCTATGCGACGGAAGAACCGGTATTCTCGCTGACGATCGCCGATCCGGATACCGACGCCTATCTCGGGGCCGCCGGTGCGGCCGATTCGGGCAACGGCACGCTGGAAGTATTCGTCACCCTGCTGCCCGAAGCGCAGGGTCGCGGTCACGCCGCCGACGCCATGCGCGCGCTGATAGACTATCTGTTCGGCAATTTCGGGATCCAACGGCTCAACGCCGACACCGTCGAGGACAATCTGGCGTCGATACGGCTCCTGGAAGGTCTCGGCTTCTCCTGCGCTGGCCCCGTCGAACGCGCCGCCGCGGAAGGCGAGTTCGGCCATCGGGACATGGCGGGGTTGCGCTATGTGATGACGCGCGACCGGTTTGATACACTCGAAACGACGCGCTAAGCCCATCCCGCCCACCACTGCGCGAGGATATCCCGACATGACCGCCCACCATTCGCCGTTCGCCATCGCTCTCTGCTGCGCCCTGCTCGCCGTACCGACCGGGGGCGCGACAGCCGCCCAGACGGAAGCCCCCCCGGCCAGCGCTGACGCGCAACTCCGCGCGCTCTACGAGGCGGACTGGGCATGGCGGATGGAGGAGTTCGCGCAGGTTCGCGACGAAGATGGCGAGCTCGTCCGCGGCGACCGGCTGCCCGCCGCCGATCCCGAGACCCAGCAGCGCCGCCTCGTCCATCGCCGCGACATGCTGGCCCGGCTGGACGCGATTCCCGTGGAGGCGCTGTCCGATGCCGAACGGATCAACGCCTCGGTGTTCCGGACCAATCTGGAGATCGCCATCGCCGATGCCGAATATCGCGAATGGGAAATGCCGCTCAACAGCGACAGCGCCTTCTGGACGGGCCTCAACCCGCGGCCGGGCCAGCTGACGACGGCAGCCGACTATCGCCGGTTCCTGGGCCGGCTCCGCGACCTTCCGCGCTACTTCGCCGAGAATATCGCCAATATGCGGGCCGGCCTGGCGCGCGGATTTACCGTCCCGCAGGTGACGCTCGCCGGCCGCGACGCGGCGATCGCGCCCTATGCCGAGACCGATCCGGAGGCCAATCCCTTCTTCGCGCGCTTCGCCGAGATGCCGGTGACGATCCCGGCGGACCAGCAGGAGGCGTTTCGGGCGGAAGCGCGGACCGTGATCCGCGATGCGGTCGCCCCGGCCTTCGCCGATCTGCTGCGCTTCTATCGCGAGGATTATTATCCGGGCGCGCGGACGGAAACCGGCGCGAGCAGCCTGCCCGACGGCCCGGCCTATTATGCCGCGCAGATCCGCGAATATACGACGCTCGACCTGTCGGCCGAGGAAATCCACCAGATCGGCCTCGACGAAGTCGCCCGCATCCGCGCCGAGATGGACGCGACGATCGCCGAAACCGGTTTCGAGGGATCGTTCGAGGAATTCCTGACCTTCCTGCGCACCGATCCGCAATTCTATGCCCAGACGCCCGAAGAGCTGATGATGTTTTCCGCCTATGTCGCGGTGCGGGCCAATGCGACCTTGGGCGACGTGATCGGCCTGCTCCCCCGCCGGCGCTTCACGATCCTGCCGGTGCCGGACGAGATCGCGCCCTTCTACACAGCCGGGCGCGGCGGGCTCGAAAGCTGCCTGATGAACACCTACAACCTGCCCAGCCGCCCGCTCTACAACCTCCCCGCGCTGACCCTGCACGAATGCGCGCCAGGCCACTCGATGCAGGCGGCGCTCGCCGAAGAGCGGGAATCGGGTCCCGAATTCCGCCGCTACACCTATTTCTCGGGCTATGGCGAAGGGTGGGGGCTCTATACCGAATATCTCGGCATCGAGATGGGCATCTACCGCACGCCCTACGAGAATTTCGGGCGGCTGACCTACGAGATGTGGCGCGCGGCGCGGCTCGTCATCGATACCGGCCTCCATCATTATGGCTGGTCCCGCCAGCAGGCGATCGACTATCTGGCGTCCAACACCGCGCTGTCCGATCATGAAGTCGGGACCGAGATCGACCGCTATATCAGCTGGCCCGGCCAAGCGCTGGCCTACAAGCTGGGCGAACTGACGATCCGCCGGCTGCGCGGCGAGGCGGAGGAGGCGCTGGGCGAGGATTTTGACCGGCGGACCTTCCACGACGCGATTCTCGCGCTCGGCTCGGTCCCGCTCAGCACGCTCGAATCCGAAATGCGGCGCTGGATCGCCGCGCAGCAGGGATAGCCCCGACCGCCACTTGTCCGCACCCCGCGCAATCGCGCGGACACCTTCCGCCCTCGTCCCAAGGATTTGCATGACCCAGTCCGGCCTGTTCGACAATCTCCGCCTGCCGCTCATGTGCGCGCCGATGTCCATCGCCAGCGCCGTGCCGCTCGCCGTTGCATGCTGCAAGGCCGGCGTGCTCGGCGGATGGCAGGGCGGCACCTATACGCCGATGGACGAGTTCGAGGCCTATCTAGACGCGCTCGACGGCGTCGACGGCGCATCGCCGATCGTCAACCTGCCCGCCCGGATCGCGACCGAACCGACCGGCCCGGCCAAGCTCGACCTGCTGGAAAAGCATCGCGCGCCGCTGATCCTGTCGAGCCTCGGCGATCCCAGCGCGGTGATCGAGCGCGCACATGGCTGGGGCGGCAAGGTGATCCAGGACGTGACGACGATGCGCCACGCGAAAAAGGCGCTCGACGTCGGCGCCGACGGGTTGATGCTGACCTGTTCGGGCGCCGGCGGGCATACGGGTTTCATCACGCCCTTCGCCTTCGTGCCGGCCGTGCGGCGGATATTCGACGGCCCGCTGATCGTCGCCGGCGGCATCGCTGACGGATACGGCATCGCCGGCGCGCTGGCGCTCGGCGCCGACATCGCCTGCATGGGCACACGCTTCATCGCGACGCCGGAATCGGGCGTGCCGGACGGCCATCGCACGATGATTCCGGAATCCGGGATCGACGAAATCGTCGTCTCGGCGGCGATGAACGGGGTGCCCGCCAACTGGATGCGCGCCTCGATCGAACGCGTCGGCCTCGACCCCAAAACGCTGCCGCAGGAACGCACCGAGATGCCCGAAGGCGTCATGCCGTGGCTGGACATCTGGAGCGCCGGGCAGAGCGTCGGGCTGATCGACGCCGTGATGCCCGTGGCCGATCTGGTCGACACGCTGGCCGCGGAATTCGAGGCGGCGCATCCGGCGAGAGACTGGCGGGCGAGACTGGCGAGCCTTTGACGCGGGCCCGCTCAGCCGGTCCGGACACCGCGTATGCCCAGATAGAGCCCGGTGGAGACCAGCGCGATCAGGTTCGAAAGCATGAACGCCATGGTGATCGTGCCATGTCCAAGCATCGGAATGAAATCGCGCGCGACGATCGTCACGGCCACGAACAGCGAGGCAAACAAGCCCCAGCCCGCGATGATCTTCGGGATCAGGTTCGATTTGAGGAACAGCGCGAAAAACCCCGCTTTCGCCGTCGCGGAAAGGACCAACCCCAGATGGAATGACGTGTAATCCGACGTCGCCTGCAAGCTTGCGAGCATTGTTCGGGTTTCGCCGCCCATCGCGCCATAGGCAGAATCGCCGGCAATCTCGGCAGCGTTGAGCGCGAATACCGCGCCGAGCAGCATGAGCAGCGATGCGGCAAGGCCGACGAACAGGCTCCAGCCGGCCAGCAACGGCCCGAATCTGCGAAGAAGGAGGAAGAAACCAACGCTGGCAAGGGCCTCCAGCGCGAACGCCAGGGCGGCAATCCAGGCCCTGGCCCGCAAACGCTGCTCCGCCTCGAGCATGCTTTCGGCGACCGCGGCGACATCGGCCGAGAGGTTGATGTTGATATCCGATCCCAAGAACTGCGCGGTGACGATACCGATGACGATCGTCCCGATCAGCGACCAGCCGACGAACCGCCCGATGGTCCCGGTATGAAGCGCTTCGGCGGATTCCATGGACGGTTTTCCTTCTTCTCGATCGGCACTCTGCGCATCGGCACATGCTTGAGATGCCCCAGTGTGTTACTATTATAATACACTTGGGTCAACCGGCCGTTGAACGATGCTCCGGAATCGACCGTGGCGCGCAGGGCGGAAAGCTGTATGTCGGGACCGGTATCGCCGACCGGCTCATCCAGGAGAATCTCATGTCGCTGCCGCAGACCTACCGCCAGATGCTGTCCACCGTTTCCGAGGACGCGGAACTCCGCCTGGAATTGACGGAGCGCCCGATGCCGACACCCGGCGAGGACGAGGTCGTCGTCGAGATCGAGGCCACGCCCATCAACCCGTCGGATCACGGCGTCATGTTTGGCTGGGCCAATATGGCCGAGTGCAGCTCGACGGGCGAAGGAGATGACACCGTTCTCACCGCGCCCGTATCGCCGCAGGGAATGGCGGTCATGAAAGCCCGGATCGGCCAGTCGTTGCCGGTCGGGAACGAGGGCGCCGGAACCGTCGTCGCCGCCGGCAACGGTGCGGGCGCACAGGCGCTGCTCGGCAAGGTGGTCGCCGTCATGGGCGGAGGGATGTACGCCCATTATCGCTGCCTGCCTGCCGCGATGTGCCTGCCGCTGAAACCGGAGCATACGGCCAGGGACGGCGCCTCCAGCTTCGTCAATCCGCTCACCGCCCTGTCGATGCTCGAAACGATGCGGATGGAAGGCCACACCGCGCTCGTGCATACGGCAGCGGCGTCGAATCTCGGCCAGATGCTGAACCGGATATGCCAGGACGACGGCGTGGAACTGGTCAATATCGTGCGCCGCGAAGAACAGGCCGACATGCTTCGCGCCATGGGCGCAAAACATGTTTGCAACTCCAGCAGCGAGAATTTCGCCGCCGAGCTGACCAACGCGGTGCACGAAACCGGCGCCACCCTCGCCTTCGACGCAACCGGCGGCGGCGATCTTGCGTCCAGGATATTGACTGCCATGGAAGCGGCGGCCGCGCGCACGCCGGGCGCGTACAGCATCTACGGCTCCGTCGCCCACAAGCAGGTCTATCTGTATGGCGGGCT
The DNA here is from genome assembly GCF_052168275.1 of Parasphingopyxis sp. Lineage (GTDB taxonomy): Bacteria > Pseudomonadota > Alphaproteobacteria > Sphingomonadales > Sphingomonadaceae > Parasphingopyxis. Next base: position 40,340 of record NZ_JBQLZM010000110.1, read on the forward strand.
CGACGTCTCGCCGACCATATTGACGCGCGGCTATGGCATGGCCTGGGGCGTGGGCGGCTGGCTGCTGCCCAATTTCCTCGCCAAGGCCGGTCCGGAGGTCGCCGACCGGCTGCGCAAACGCGTCGTCGACGAACTCACGACGACATTCGCCAGCCATTACACGGACGAAATATCGCTCGCCGAAGCGCTGCAGTCCGATATCGTCAAACGCTATTACGCCAAGACGACCGGCGAGAAATTCCTGATTTGCCCGCAAAAGGGAGGGTAGAACGTTCGCGCGGGCGGCGTTTTCGTTCTTGAACGAAAAAATGGTCGGGGAGAGAGGATTCGAACCTCCGG
>NZ_JBQLZM010000111.1:0-28906 GCF_052168275.1 Parasphingopyxis sp.
CATTCCGGGCCTGCAGATCAACGGCATGGACGTGCTCGAAGTGCGCGGCGCGGCGGAAGTGGCGCTCGACTGGGTGCGGAGCGGGAAGGGGCCGATCCTCCTCGAACTCAAGACCTACCGGTACCGGGGTCATTCGATGTCCGATCCGGCCAAATACCGCTCGCGCGAGGAGGTCCAGTCGGTGCGCGAGAAATCGGATCCGATCGAGGCGATCAAGAAGGAGCTGGAGGCGGCCGGCGTGAGCGCCGACGAAATGAAGGCGACCGACAAGGAGATCAAGGCGATCGTCGCGGAAGCGGCGGACTTTGCCGAAAGCTCGCCCGAACCCGATCCGGACGAGCTCTATACCGACGTTCTGGTGGAGCAGTATTGATGGCGGTCGAGCTGAAGATGCCGGCCCTGTCGCCGACGATGGAAGAAGGCACCCTGGCCAAATGGCTGGTCAAGGAAGGCGACGAGATCAGCGCCGGCGACATCATGGCCGAGATCGAGACCGACAAGGCGACGATGGAGTTCGAGGCGGTTGACGAGGGCGTGCTGGCGAAGATCCTCGTCCCGGAAGGCACGGACGAGGTGCAGGTCGGGACTGTCATCGCGATGCTCGCGGAAGAGGGCGAGGATGCGGATGCCGTCGAAGCGCCGTCCGACACGGGGAGCAGCGAAGCCGCCACAGCCGATCCCGAGCCGGCCGAGGCCGGGAGCGAACCCGACGCGGCGGAGGATGAGGATATCGCGCCGCCCGCACGACCGGAAGCCGGCGCGCGCGCGTCCGATCCCGATATTCCCGAAGGCACGAAGATGGTCACGCTGACCGTGCGCGAGGCGCTGCGCGATGCGATGGCCGAGGAAATGCGCGCCGACGACCGGGTGTTCGTAATGGGCGAGGAGGTCGCCGAATATCAGGGCGCCTACAAGGTCACCCAGGGGCTGCTCGAAGAGTTCGGCGACAAGCGCGTCATCGACACGCCGATCACCGAATATGGCTTTGCCGGCGTCGGCACCGGTGCGGCGATGGGCGGATTGCGCCCGATCGTCGAATTCATGACCTTCAATTTCGCGATGCAGGCGATCGACCATATCGTCAATTCGGCGGGCAAGACCAATTACATGTCGGGCGGGCAGATGCGCTGCCCGATCGTCTTCCGCGGTCCCAACGGCGCGGCCTCGCGCGTCGCCGCCCAGCACAGCCAGAATTACGGTCCCTGGTATGCGAGCGTGCCGGGGCTCGTCGTCATCGCCCCCTATTCGGCCGCCGACGCCAAGGGCCTGCTCAAATCGGCGATCCGGACGATCGATCCGGTCGTGTTCCTCGAGAACGAGCTGCTCTACGGCCAGAGTTTCGAGGTGCCCGATCTCGACGATTACGCGCTGCCGATCGGCAAGGCGCGGACCGTCCGCTCGGGCAATGACGTGTCGATCGTCAGCTATTCGATCGGCGTCGGCATCGCGCTCCAGGCGGCGGACAGGCTGGCCGAAGAGGGCATCGAGGCCGATGTGATCGACCTGAGGACGCTGCGACCGCTCGATGAAGCGGCGGTGCTCGAAAGCCTGTCGCGGACCAACCGGATGGTTGTCGTCGAGGAAGGCTGGCCGACCTGCTCGATCGCCTCGGAAATCGCCGCGATCTGCATGGAAAAGGGCTTCGACGATCTCGACGCACCGGTCACGCGGGTGACGAATGAGGACGTGCCGATGCCCTATGCGGCCAATCTCGAGAAGCTCGCGCTGGTCGATGCCGACAAGGTCGTCGCCGCGGCGAAGGCGGTGTCCTACCGTTAACGGCCCCGGAATCCCCGCTTAGCGGGTGAGCCGCAACCGGCCGATCCCGGCGCCGATCCTTTCGAAGACATCCTCGAGGTCCGTGCCGTCGCTGGTCTCGAAATGACCGCTGCTCGTCGCGCAGGGCTCGATATCGCTGGTATCGGCGACATCCAGCGCGATGACCCAGATCGTGATCCCCATCGATTTCGCGCGGCTGCAGGCGGACTGGAACCGCGCGACATGTTGCGCATTCAGCCCGAGCGTGGAATCGACCCGGTCATCTTCATCGTCGACGCCATAGGCGGAGTAGGTGCTGCCGCTGGTCGAGATGATTCCGTCGGTCATGAACACGATATGCTTGCTGACCGGCAGACCGTTGTAGGTTTCCGGGTTGGATGACGCGAACATTCCGGTGGACGACAGGAAACGCGCACCCCAGATCAGCCCGACATCGTGATAGGTCGCGCCGCCGACATATCCCGTCACCGTATCGACCATGCTCTCATAGGAACTGGCGCTCGCATATTCGGCCAGCTGTCGCGCGGGCCGCGGGCAGGCGGACGAACCTTCCGCCTCTTGGGCCGACGTATCGTAGGGCGCCCATTGTCGCGCCGCATCGCTCGTCGATACGGCATCGATATCGTCGCGGCTCACATCGGTCGAAATGCTGATCGGCGATCCGCTGCGGCCGATCGTCGCCCGTTCCTCGATGCAACCATAGCCCGTGTTGGTGGAATAGGAGCCGTAGCCGCGCCAGGACGCCAGCCAGGAGGTGCTGTGGTCGACTTCCTCGAGCGCATATTCGTTCCCCGTACAATCCCAATAATAGCCGGAATAATAGCTGTATTTCTGCACGCAGAGGCCGGTATCCCGCTGGTAGGCCGCAGGATCGCGAATCCAGGCGGAATCGAGCGCACGCGCCACGTTGACGGTCACCGAATAGGGCATGAAGCCATAGCGTATACGGGTACCCGCGCCGCCTCCGGAGAGCGCATTGTAGAGCCCGACGGCGCCGTCGCGGAGGCGGCCGATCTTGGAGTTCGACATCGTATACCAGCAGGACGAATAGCCCACTGCGCAATTCATCGAGCCGGTCACGTCGAGAACGAGCATGATGTCGGCATTGCCGTGATCCTGGTTGGCATCGCATGACACGTTGATCGGGATCGCGGCCATGCCGAAAATGGACATCAACGATGTCGGTATGTCGGCGCTCGCGGTTACTTCGACGGTGGAACTGTCGCTCGTGCTCTGCGCAACCGTCCGCACGATATTCTGCGCGTTCATCGTCGTGGATGGAAAGTTGAAATCGAAGAAGCGCTCGCCTTCGGCCTGCGCGCCGCTGTCGAAGATCGCGCCCGTCATCTCGCTCCGCGCGGCGAGGGCGGCGGCGTCGCAGGCGTTCTGGAGCTTGGCCTGCGCCATATAGGCGCGGCTCATGTCGAGACCCGATCCGATCATGGCGGCGATCGGGATCATTGCCGCCGCCGTCAGCGCCAGCGTGTTGCCGCGCCTGTCCCGTCGCAAGCGGGCGAGACAGGAAAGGCGAACGGGTTCGGAAGGGGTTCTGTCTGTCGGAGATGAGCGACGCATCGATATCCTCGTGGGTTGGACACAGTGTGTCCCCCCACGGGACGAGAGGCGTTTAGATCAGATGCGGTTAATTTTGCGTTTCAGCGCCGGGAGTTGGCGCCGTAATGCAGTACTCGGCCGGGCTGCGTCAGCAGCTGCTGACGGTCAAGCCCTGCGTGTTGGTGATGTTCTGGTTCGTGCGATCGCGTACCGTAAAGGCGCTTTCGTAGCGGATCTGCCGGGTACCGAGGATGCCGAAGGTCGGGAGCAGCGGTTGATAGTTGTAGGTCACCTCCACGAACATCACCGCGGTCCCGTCGGCGGACGTGATCTTGTTGCCGGTCGGGCCCATGCCCAGTTCCAGCGAGTCGTCCGTGCGGCCGTCTCCCTCGACGCCGTAGGACGGCGTTATGGAGGTCAGCTGGCCCATGCAGCGCTGCCAGTTGATCATCTGGCCTTCGTCCGAGCCGGTCTGGTTGTTGGGCTGCAGCGAAGAGAGAACGATCCGGCCGTTCTGCGTAAAATCGATGGAATTGCCGACCAGCGCGGCGCCGGCGAAGACTTCCTGGATGTTCGCTTCGTCGATCGCCGTGTCGACGCGGCCGGCATTGTCGGCGACCGTCATGGCGATCTGGCTGACCCGGAGATGGGCGAGCGCATAGTTCGCGGTTTCCAGTCCGCCGAATATCAGGGCCAGCAGGATCGGCAGCGAGAAGGCGAACTCGATGAGCGCGACGCCCTCGCTGTCGCGCTTCAGCCTGCGCACCCCGGCGAACCGGTCGAGAAATTTCCGTGTCGTCATGGTCCGCACACCGTTGGAGGAACCGCCTGGTCCGCATAAGGCTGGTTGCGGACCGCCGCCCGGGCGTTGATCGTATAGTTGGCGGGTACGCCGATCAGCGTCGTCACCGGAACGATCCGCGGCATGGTAACCGTCACATCGTAATAGACGACGTCGTCCGCGCCGCCCTGACCGCCGGCCCCGGCGCTCAGGTCGAATGCGCCGTTGCTGTTGATATCTTCGAAGCAATCGCCGTCGGCGGCGTCGTACTGGCCGTTGCCGTTGACGTCAGTCAGCAATTTCTCCGCATTTCCGACGCCGGAAAACTCGTAGAAATTGGTCTGGTTGATCGTGTAGCTGGCGTTGCGGGCTATATTGTTGACGCGGTCCTTGATCGCATTCTCGATCCGCTCCTCCGTCGTGGTGCCGGTATAGCCCGAGAAATCGGGAGTTTCGACGGTTGCGGTGCGAGCCACGTCGTTGAGCACGCCCTGAAGCTGCGCACGGACATAGGCCTGGTAGCCGAGATCGAACGCGCCGAGCAGCACGATCATCAAAGGCACGACCAGCAGGCCGAACTCCGTCGCCGCCATGCCGCTTTCGTCGCGGCCCAGCTTGTGGCGGATGGGTGCGAACATCCTCATTGCGTCAGCCTCAGTCGGCCGATGCCGGCGCCGATCCGCTCGAACACCTGTTCGAGATCGCTGCCGTCGCTGACGAAGAAATGGCCGCTGCTCGTGGCACAAGGCTCGATTTCGCCCGTGCTACCGAGATCCAGCGCGATCACCCAGATCGTCATCCCCATCGATTTGGCGGCGCTGCAGGCCGAGAGAAAACGCGCGATGTGTCGGCTTTCCTGCCCTCCGCTGCCGGTGATGCGGCGATCGAAATTATAGTTGCCATAGCTGGAATAGTTGCTGCTCGTCGGCACGAGGTCGCCATCGGTCAGGAACACGATATGTTTCGCAACCGGAATACCGTTAAATGTCGTCGGGTTACGGGATGCGTTGATGCCGTTCGAGGAGAGCAGGCGCGCCGCCCAGATCAGGCCCAGATCGTGATAGGTATTGCCGGCCACGACCGCAGTCGCGTCATTGATGGCGGTCTGATAGGCACTCTCGCTGCCATAGGTCTGCAGACGCGTTGCCGGCGACGGACACCAGCCGTCATCGTCATATTCATTTTCGTTGGGATCCCACCGACCATATTGCCGCTCCTGGTCGCTGCCATTGATCGCGATGTCGTCAATGTCGGCCTGACTGACCGTCGGCTCGATATCAAAATCGCCATTGTTGAACGAGTTGCCGATCGTCGGGCGCTCTTCGACGCACGCGTTTCCGCTCTGCCGGAACGCGCTAAGGCTGTTGCCGGTGTTCCCGCCGTCATTCCATTGGGACGCCGTGATGTGGACCGCGCTCAGGCCGTAACCGTTGCACCGACCGCGCCAGTCCCAACTGTTGCATTTCGGGTAATAGCTGTCGCGGAGAATGTCGCGATTGCGAAGCAGTCCTCCGACGTTCACGTTCATCGAATAGGGAACGATCCCGTAGCGAGTCCTCGTATTGGTCACACCGGCCAGCGCGCGGTACAGGCCCAGCGCGCCCGTCCGGAGCCGGCTGATCTTGGAGGCACCGCCGCCGCTCGGGGAACTGTTCATCGACCCGGTCACGTCGAGCACGACCATGATATCGTTGTTGCCGTAGTCCTGGTTGGCTTCGCACTGGATCGAGATCGGAATGAAATCCTTGCCGAAGAGCGCCATGACCGATGTGGGAATATCGGCGCTGGCCGTTACCACGACGGTCGTATCGTCAGTGGTGCTTTGCGTCACGGTACGGGTGACGTTCTGCGCGTTCATCGTTGTCGAAGGAAAGTTGAAATCGAAAAAGCGTTCGCCTTCGATCCGGGCGCTTGCGTCGAAGACGGCACCGGTCATCTCGCGGCGCGCACCGAGCGCGGCGGCATCGCAGGCGTTCTGCAACTTGGCCTGCGCCATATAGGCGCGGCTCATGTCGAGACCGGACCCGATCATGCCGGCGATCGGCACCAGCGCGGCGCCCGCCATGGCAAGCGTGTTGCCGCGGCTGTCGCGCCGCAACCGTGCAAGAAAAGAATTCGGTTTCGCGACTCCGCGCGAAGCTTTCTTTTTCAGCCACTTACCCATTGTCGTCCCCTGCCTGATCGGCATATTTCACCCACGTCCCAGATCGTTATGAACGGACAACCTTAAGCAGCCGTCTCGCGGAAGGGTTAACGCCATGTTTGCCATGTCGGCCGACGGCACTAGGAACGCTGAGAATGGAAGATACTCTCGCCGACCCCGAACGCGCGCTCGCGCTGAGCTACGCACCCGCAAAAAGCGCCGGATATCTGCGGACATTGTGGATGGTGGACGAACGGTTCGGATCGATCGTCGCGGGCACGAGCGAAGCGACGATCGGCGAAATGCGGCTGCTCTGGTGGCGCGAGGCGCTCGCCGGACAGGATGCGGAGCTGCGCCGGGCCGAGCCGCTGCTCGAGAAGGTTGCGGAAACGCTCGCGGCGACGGGCGCCAGCGGAGCGGAATGGGGCAGGATGGCCGAAGGATGGTTCGCCCTGCTGCAGGAGCCGCTCGAACCGGCCGATCTGCGGCGGTTCGCGGACGAACGCGGGGGTCGGCTGTTCGCCCTGTCGGCGACGCTGCTGGCCGCGGAAACACCCGGCTTCGTGGTCGAATCCGGGCGGGCCTGGGCCTTGGCTGATCTCGCCTGCCGCGTCACCGATCCCGGTATCGCTGCCGCCGCCCGCACGATGGCCTCCGGCATATTCGCCGAGACCGGCACGCCGACCTGGCCGCGCGCGCTGCGCCCGCTGGGCGCGCTCGCGATGCTGGCGCGATGGGATACCGCGGCGGACGGACGTCGCCAAGGTTCGCCGGCACGAGTGGCCCGGATGGTCTGGCATCGGCTTACCGGACGTTAGCGGGGCTTTGTGCATCGCGTCCAACGCGCTAGGATTGCCGGATAGAGGAGGCTGTCCATGGGACGCTATTTCGCGGGAGCGGTATCGGCCATGCTGCTGATCGCCGCGGGGTTGTTCATCTGGGAAAGCATCGCGCAGCAGGACGAGCCGCCGCCGCCGGTCGCGCCGCCGCCCGAGATCGCACAACCCGATCCGATGACCGCCGGCGAACCGCAGGGAACCGGGCCCCCGCCGCCCGAAGCCACCGAACTCACCCGAGAACAGAGGCGGTTCGGCCGGTATGACCGGGATCGGGACGGTGCGATCACGCGGACCGAGATGATGAGCAGCCGCACGAACGCCTTTCGCCAGCTCGATACGAACGGCGACAACTACCTGACCTTCGAGGAGTGGGCGGTGCGGACCAGCGAACGGTTCGCGAGTGCCGACGCGGACGGATCGGGCGCGTTGACTCCGCAGGAGTTCGCCACGACGCGACCGCGCCGGTCGGCCGCCAGCCGCTCTCGCTGCAATTGTTGAGTTGACGCGGGCGTTTAAGCGCGAAACAGAGGGGACATGCGAACCTTCATCCCTGCCTGCGCAGCCCTGCTTGCGCTCCCGCTCATTCCCGCCGCGGCGTTCCATCAAGCCGATGAAGCGGCTGCAATGTCTTATGCGACCGAGCTCGCCGCGCTGCGCGCCGATCCGCAAATGGAAGCGGCCTTCGCGCATATTGCCGGCAACCACGAGGCGCGGTTGCGGGATCTCGTTACGCTGACCGAAATACCGGCGCCGCCCTTTGCGGAAGAAGCGCGCGGCGCGGCCTTTGCGGACATGATGCGCGCGACCGGCTTCGGCGAAGTGACTGTCGACGAAGTCGGCAATGTCGTCGTCCGGCGGGCCGGAGCGGCCGGCGCGGGAAGCGTGATGATGGTCGCGCATCTCGACACCGTGTTTCCGGCGGAGACGGACGTCACCGTGCGGATCGAGGGCAACCGCTACACGGCGCCCGGAATCGGCGACAATACGCGCGGCGCCATCATGATGCTCGAGCTGGCGTCGGCGATTGCCGCCGCGGATATCCGGACCGAAAAGGACATCATCCTCGTCGGCAACGTCGGCGAGGAAGGGCTCGGCGATCTGCGGGGCGTCCGTCATCTCTTCCGGGACGGCGCCGCGCGTCCGGAAAGCTTCATCGCGATCGACGGCGGGGACGAGGCGCGGCTCGTCATCAGCGCCGTCGGATCGAACCGCTACCGGGTCACTTTCAACGGTCCGGGTGGCCACAGCTGGGGCGATTTCGGCGACGGCAATCCGCATCATGCCGCCGCGCGCGCGATCACGCGCTTCGTCAACGCGGCGCGGCCGATCACGCAGGAAGGCCCGCGCTCGAGCTACAATATCGGCCGGACCGGAGGCGGGACCTCGGTCAATTCGATCCCGTTCGAAAGCTGGTTCGAGGTCGATATGCGATCCGGCAATCCCGAAAAACTCGCCGCTCTCGATGCGGTTTTCCAGCGAGCGATGATCGACGGTCTGGAGGCCGAGAATGCCGTGCGCGGCGACGGGGATCTTCTGACTGTCGAGATCGAAGCGATCGGCCAGCGGCCGGCGGGCGAGGGCGATCCCGCAGCACCTCTCGTCCAGCGCGCGCAAGCCTTGCTGCAGGCCGTGGATATCGAGCCGCAACTGGTCGCATCCTCGACCGACGCGAACATACCGATCTCGCTCGGCATCCCCGCGATTACGATCAGCCGCTGCGGCACAAGCGCGCGGGCCCATTCGCTGGACGAATACTGGATCGACGATGGCGACGTACCCGCGTGCACGATGCGCGGCCTGACGCTGCTGGTCGCCGAGGCCGGACTGGTCTCCGCCGACTAGGCGGCGGCCTTGCGGTCGATCCGGCCGACCCATTCCGCCATCGCGGCGCGGGCCCGGCTCGTCATCGCTTCCTTGCGCTGCTTCTTGTGGACCCGCCCAGCCAAGGGAGGGAACAGCCCGAAATTGACGTTCATCGGCTGATAGTCGCGCGCGTCGGCGCCGCCCGTGATGTGACCGAGCAATGCGCCGAGCGCAGTTTCCGGCGGCGGGGCGGGCAGCGTTTCGCCGCGCAGTTCCGCCGCCGCATAGCGCCCGACCATCAGTCCGACCGCCGAACTCTCGACATAGCCCTCGCAGCCGGTGATCTGTCCGGCGAAGCGGATATGCGGCGCGCGTTTGAGGCGCATTTCGCTATCGAGCAGCTTGGGCGAGTTGATGAAGGTGTTGCGATGCAGCCCACCCAATCGCGCGAATTCGGCCTTTTCGAGTCCGGGTATCGTCCGGAACAGTTCGACCTGCGCGCCGTGCTTCAGCTTGGTCTGGAAACCGACCATGTTCCACAGCGTGCCGAGCGCATTGTCTTGGCGCAATTGAACGACCGCATAGGGCCAGCGGCCGTTCGGGAATTCGGGCGTGGCGCTATGGGGATTGTCGAGCCCGACCGGCTTCATCGGGCCGTAGCGCAAGGTGTCGACGCCGCGCTCGGCCATCACTTCGATCGGCATGCAGCCCTCGAAATAGGGCGTGTCCTTCTCCCAGTCCTTGAAGTCCGTCTTTTCGCCGTCGATTAGCCCCTGATGGAACGCCAGATACTGCTCCCTGTCCATCGGGCAGTTGATGTAATCGTCGCCGTCTCCCTTGTCCCAACGGCTCGCCATCCAGCAGATGTCCATGTCGATGCTGTCCTTGTGGACGATCGGGGCGATGGCGTCGAAAAAGGCGAGGGCGTCCGCGCCCGTCGCCGCGCCGATGCTTTCGGCCAGCGAAAGGGCGGTCAGCGGGCCGGTCGCCACGATCGTCGGGCCGCTGTCCGGCAGCGTATCGATCCGTTCGCGGACGATCTCGATATTGGGATGCTCGGCCAGCGCCTGCGTCACCGCGTCCGAAAAGCCGTCGCGGTCGACGGCCAGCGCCGATCCGGCGGGCACCTTGTGCGCATCACCGCAGCGCATGATGATCGAGCCGAGGTCGCGCATCTCCTGGTGCAGCAGGCCGACCGCGTTGCGCTCCGCATCGTCGGACCGGAAGCTGTTCGAGCAGACCAGTTCGGCGAGCCCGTCTGTCTGGTGCGCGGGGGTCATGTCTCCGGCGCCGCGCATCTCGGACAGGCGCACCCGCACGCCCTGCTCGGCGAGCTGCCAGGCGGCTTCGGACCCGGCAAGGCCGCCGCCGATGATATGGATCTGATGGTCGCTCATTCGTCCGACGTCCGCAAAACTCTCAAGGTTAACGGCGCTGCGTTGCCTTGCCCCGATCGACTGGTACAAGTGCGGCGCGCAACAAGGGGCTGTAGGACATCATGACCGAAGAATCATCCTCAAAAGCGGGCGATCTCTCCCCGGCGATCCTCGTCCTCGCGCTGTTCGCGGGGCTCAGCTATTATCTGGCGACGCGGTTCATCGAGCCGTCGGCATTGCTGATCGCCTGGAAGGGCGCGGGCGTCGGGCTGCTCGCGGTATGGGCGGCGATGCAGGCGCGCAGTCTCGACGGCTGGTTGCTGGCGCTCGTGATGGCGCTCGGCGCGACCGGCGACGTGCTGCTCGATGCCGTCGGGATGGTGCAGGGCGGCATGGCCTTCATGGCCGGCCATCTGATCGCGATCACGCTCTTCTTCCGCAATCGCCGGCCGCAGACGACATTGAGCCAGAAATTGCTGGCCATCCTGCTGGTTCCCGTCGTGATCTGGCTGTCCTGGTCGTTCCCGGCCGACCGCGAGATGGCGACGGGCGTGGCGCTCTACGCGACGCCGCTCGCCTTCATGGCGGCGCTGGCCTGGATCAGCCGCTTCTCGCGCTATCTGACGGGCATCGGCGCGTTGCTGTTCGTGGTGTCCGACCAGCTGATCTTCGCGCGGATGGGACCGCTGGCGGATTCGCTGATTCCCGGCCTGCTGATCTGGCCGCTCTATTTCACCGGCCAGGCTATGATCGCGATCGGCGTCGTGCGGACGCTGGCCGGGCGGGACCCGGCCTAAGCGGCAGGCTGCGCGCGGCGCCGCCCGGCGGGCGACTATCCGGCCTGGCGATACGCGCCGATCGTCGTCCTGTGGAGCAGCCGGTCATGGCCCTCATAGCCGCCGGTGGCCTTGTGAAGCACCGAGCGGTTGTCCCACATGAGCAGCATCTCGGGTTGCCACTTGTGGCGATAGACGAAGCGGTCCTGCGTCTGCCACGCATAAAGGTCCATCAGCAGGGGCAGGGCGTCCTGTTCGGCCATGTCCGCGATACCCGCGATATAGCCCACCGTGCCATAGATCCCCGCCCGCCCGGTTTCGGGATGATCCCGGATAATCGGATGAAGCTGCGTCGCCTTGGCATCCTCGGAGGGGCGGATGTCCATCGATCGGCCCGCGTCCTTCTCGCCATACATGCCCTCGGGCGCATAGGCGTTCTTCGCCGAATGGATCGCCATCTTGCCGTCGAGCCGCGCGCGCAGATCGTCCGGCATGGCGTCGAGCGCGGCATGCTGGTCGGCGAAAAGCGTATCGCCGCCTTCGGGCGGAATGGTGATGCCGTAGAGGCAGGTGCCGGCGGGCGGATGTTCCTGGAAGCTCCAGTCGGTGTGCCAGTTCTCGGCGAACAGCGGCGCCGTCTCGCCGGCATCGCGCTGCACGGCGATGATATGCTCGCGGCCCGGAATAGGGGCGATGAACGGATCCTCGCCGAATGGCCCGAAATAGAGCGTGAAGCGTTCGAGATCGTCGTCGGTGAGTTTCTGGTCCGGAAAGCTCAGGACGTGATGTTCGAGCCAGGCCGCCCGGATTTCGGCCACCATATCGTCGGACAAAGGCCGTGCGAGATCGACGCCGGTGACCGCCGCGCCGCAAGCCTGACCGGAAGGAGCGATCTCAAGCGTCACCGCTTGCCTGCTTGCTCGCTTCGATCTCCGCCGTCACGGCCTCTTCCGCGGCGTCCTCGGGATCTTCCTCTTCGTCGATCAGCGCGACGCCGACGACCTTCTCGCCCTTCGCCACGTCGAGCAGCGTCACGCCGGCCGTGCTCCGACCCATCACGCGGACATCGCTGACGTTCATCCGGATCAGCTTGCCCTGGTCGGTGATCAGCATGACCTGGCTGTCGTTGCTCGCCGGGAAGCTCGCCACGACTTTGCCGTTGCGCTTGATATTGTCGATATTGACCACGCCCTGGCCGCCGCGCTTCGTGACGCGATATTCATAGGCGCTCGAGCGCTTGCCGTAGCCGTTGGCGCAGACCGTCAGGATGAATTCCTCCGCCGCGATCATCTTCGCCATGGTTTCGGGCGGCAGTTCGGGATCGTTGTCGTTGTCCTTCCAGGGCGCGGCCCTCAGATAGGCGTCGCGTTCCTCGATCTCGGTGCCCGTCGCGCCCATGACGGAAAGCGAGATGACCTCGTCGTCGTCCTTCAGCGTTACGCCGCGCACGCCGGTCGCCGTGCGGCTGGCAAAGGCCCGGACATCGGTCGCCGCGAAGCGGATCGCCTTGCCGTTGCGTGTGGCCAGCAACACATCGTCGCCCTCCTGGAGCAGCGCCACGCCGATCAGCTTGTCGTCGCTGTCCTCGGCGAAGCGCATCGCGATCTTGCCGTTGGACGGGATATTCTCGAAAGCATCCATCGAGTTGCGCCGGACGCTGCCCTGCGCGGTGGCGAACATGACGTGGAGCTTCGACCACTCTTCCTCGTTTTCGGGAAGCGGCAGCACCGTGCGGACAAATTCGTCCTCGGCGAGCGGCAGCAGGTTCTGCATCGGCCGGCCCTTGGTCTGCGGCCCGCCTTCGGGCAGTTTCCACACCTTCATCCGGTAAACCTGACCCTTGTTCGAGAAGAAGAGCACGGGCGTGTGGGTCGAGGTGACGAAGAGCCGCGTGACGACATCCTCGTCCTTCGTCGCCATTCCCGACCGGCCCTTGCCGCCGCGCTTCTGGGCCCGGAAGGTCGCGAGCGGCGTGCGCTTGATGTAACCGGAATGGGTGACCGTCACGACCATCTCTTCGCGGGCAATCAGATCCTCGTCCTCGATATCGAAGTCGCCAGCCGTGATCTCGGAAAGTCGCGGCGTCGCATATTGCTCGCTGATCTCGTCGAACTCCGCGCGCATCACGGCGTAGAGCTTCGCCCGGTCGCCGAGAATATCGAGCAGTTCGGCGATCTTCGCGGCCAGCTCCTTCAGCTCCGCGCCGATCTCGTCGCGGCCGAGCGCGGTCAGGCGATGGAGCCGCAGTTCGAGGATCGCCCGCACCTGCGCGTCCGAAAGCTGGTATACCTCGCCTTCGATCGCGGTTTCGACCGCCTCGACCAGCTGGATATAGGGCCGGATCTCGCCGATCGGCCATTCGCGGGCGAGCAAAGCCGCGCGCGCTTCGGCCGGGTTGGCCGAGCCGCGGATGATCCGCACGACCTCGTCGAGATTGGTGACCGCGACGACCAGACCGAGCAACAGATGCGCCCGTTCCCGCGCCTTGAACAGCTCGTACTTGGCGCGCCGCGTGATGACCTCTTCGCGGAACTTGATGAAGGCCTCGATGATATCGCGCAGCATCAGCGTTTCGGGCCGGCCGCCGCGGATCGCGAGCATGTTGGCCGGGAAGCTCGATTGCGCCGGCGTGTGCCGCCAGAGCTGGTTGAGCACGACCTCGGGCGTCGCGCTGCGCTTCAGTTCGATCACCACGCGCACGCCGTCCCGGTTCGATTCGTCGCGAATGTCGGAAACGCCCTCGATCCGGTCGTCCTTCGCCGCTTCGGCGATCTTTTCGACGAGCCCCGACTTGCCGACCTGAAAGGGCATCGAGGTCAGGACGATCGCGCGCTTGTCGCCCGCTTTTTCCTCGATCTTGTGGCGCGCGCGCATGATGATCGACCCGCGGCCCGTCTCATAGGCCGCACGGGCGCCCGAGCGGCCCAGGATCAGCGGTGCGGTCGGGAAATCGGGGGCGGGGACGATTTCCATGAGCTCGGCATTGGTGATCGCCGGATTGTCGATGAACGCGCGGCAGGCGTCGAGCACTTCGCCCAGATTGTGCGGCGGGATGTTGGTCGCCATGCCGACGGCAATGCCGCCGGCGCCGTTGACGAGAATGTTCGGAAAGCGTGCGGGAAGGACCTGGGGTTCGCTGCGCGACCCGTCATAGTTCGGGGTGAAATCGACAGTATCCTTGTCGAGATCGTCGAGCAGCGTCATCGCGACCTTGTTGAGCCGCGCCTCGGTATAGCGCATCGAGGCGGGCGGATCGGGATCCATCGAGCCGAAATTGCCCTGGCCGTCGATCAGCGGCACGCGCAGTGACCAGTCCTGCGTCATCCGCGCCAGCGCATCGTAGATCGCGCTGTCGCCGTGCGGGTGGTAATTGCCCATCACGTCGCCGACGATCTTCGCCGATTTGCGATAGGGTCGCCCGGCGACGAAGCCGCCTTCCTGACAGGCGTAGAGGATACGGCGGTGGACCGGCTTCAGTCCGTCGCGGACGTCGGGCAGCGCACGCGCGACGATCACCGACATCGCATAGTCGAGATAGCTCGCCTTCATCTCGTCGACGATATTGATGGGGCTGATATCCGACGGACTCGCCATGGTAATCTGCTCGTCGCTCAAAGCGTCACTTTCCTCTACGAAATAATTGCGGAAACCCTAGCAAAACCGCTGGAAATTGGCGAGCCGAAACCCGGTTTTATCCACAGATTAGATGGGATCGATTAGGGGGCGATTTCCTCGCCGTCCCAGGCGAAAATATGTCCGCTGTCGGCCGGCTTCAACCCGTCCAGCACATCCAGCAGCTGGAGCGCGGCGCGCTCGGCATCGAACAGCTGTTTCGACGGCACGTTGCGCTGGAAGGGCCGGCTGAGCGGCGTATCGACGGTTCCGGGGTGCAATCCCACGACGATCGACCGGTCGTTCCTGCGCTGTTGCTCGATCGCGAGGGTGCGGATCATCATGTTGAGCGCGGCCTTGGACGCCCGATATCCGTACCAGCCGCCGAGCCGATTGTCGGAGATGCTGCCGACCCGCGCGGACAGCGCGGCGAAGACCGTGCGTCCCTTCGCCGGCATGGCGGGCAGGAAATGCTTGGCGACCAGCGCCGGCCCGATCGTGTTGACCGCAAAGTTGCGGGCCAGCCAATCGGCATCCAGATCGCGCATCGTCTTTTCGGGACCCAGATCGCCGTCGTTAAGGATGCCCGTCGCGACCAGAACCAGCGAGGGGGCAGGGGCGCCGGCACACCGTTCGGCCGCCGCGGCGATGCTCTTTTCGTCTTCCAGGTCGATATGGGTGTCGCCCTCGGACGCGCGCGCCAGCCGGATTACGCGGTCATACACGCCTTCTTCCTCGAGCGCGTCGGCGAGCGCGCCGCCGATCCCGCCCGACGCGCCGATAACGACCGCGCGGCCGGTCATCGCCGGACGAAACGCCAGCGATTCTCGTCGGAGCCGTCCGCGACGAACCGGTAACCGTCGCTGTCGAAGGATTTCAGGGCTTCGGGGTCTTCCAGCCGATGCTCGCAGATATGGCGCGCCATCATGCCCCGCGCGCGCTTCGCCTCGAAGCTGTTGAAGCGCAAACCCTTGGGGCCTTCCTCGCGAAAATCGATCGTGATGACGCGCGCCGCCTTGACCGTGCGCGATCCTTCGACCGCCGCCCAATATTCGTTGCTGGCGAGATTGACGATCACGCCCGAACCATCCGCTTCGAGATCCTCGGCCAGCAGGCCGGCGATCTTGCCGCCCCAGAAATCGGTCAGCTTCTTGTAACGCGGCGCCCATTTGGTGCCCATTTCGAGCCGATAGGGGCGGATCGCGTCGAGCGGCCGGAGCAGGCCGTACAGGCCGGACAGGATGCGCAGATGATCCTGGGCGAACCGGATCGCCTCGTCGTCCAGCGTCCTCGCCTCGAAGCCGACATAGACGTCGCCGGAAAAGGCGTAGATCGCGGCGCGTTCCGGCTGCTCCCAGAAGTCGCGGTAGCGGCCATAATTCAGGTCTATCAGCTTGTCCGAAACGGGCATGATCTCCTGCAGCCTTTTCTTCGTGAGATTCGATGCAGCGGAGACGAGCCGCTCGGTTTCCTCGGGAAAGCGGGGCGACGTGGCTTCCAGCGGCGCCTTGCCATCGAAGTCGAGCGATTTGGCCGGGGAGATAAGTGCAAGCATGGGGTCCGGTTAGCCGCTTGAGTCTTCGGGGTCAAAACCCGTCTTTCCCGTTGAAAACGAACGGTTCAACCGCCGTTCAGCGTGAATCGTAGAGTAATGCCGCCATCCTACGCAACTTGTTCTCCGGGCCATCCGTTAGTAGCAGGACTATTGACGGCCGTTTTCCAGGCCTAAGAGTTTTTTGGGAGAAGAATTTTTATGAAACGGGTTTCAACGAAAAGTCTCGCCGCCGCGCTGGTGTTTGCCGGCATGACGATGATTGCCGCCGCCCCGGCCGCCGCCATCCAGGAAGGTGAGGGCGGCGCGGAAGAGTTCGACGCGGGCGAAATAACCGACGGCGTGCGCGCGGTTGTGGTCGCCGCGCAGACCGCTCTCGAGGCGGAAGAGGGCGCCGGGCCGGTCGATACGGCTGCCGTTCAGTCGCAACTCGAGGCCGCCGTGCCGCTGATCCAGAATCAGGACGATCGGTTCATCCTGGGCCAGGTGATGCTGCAATTGGCTGCGAAAATTCAGCAGCAAGGCGGCACCAACGAACAGATCCAGCCGGTCCAGCTGCAGGGGCTTCGTCTGGCGCTCGACAGCAACCGGGTGGAGATCGCCCGCCGGCCCACCTACTGGCTCGCGATCGGCAACGCCGCGAACAGCGCCGGGGACAATTCCGGCGCGATCGAGGCCTATCAGAACGTGCTGCGCTACGATCCCGACAATGCCGATGCGTTGATCCAGACCGCCCTCGCGCACTTCAACACCAACAATCACGCCGCCGGCTATGACAGCGCGGCTGCAGCGTTCGCGGCGTTGCGGGCGGCGGGTCAGGAAATCCCGTCGAGCTGGCACACCGTGCCTTTCCGTGCGGCCTATCAGACCAACGACGTGCCGCGGGTTGTCCAGTTCGGCACCGCGCTGCTGGCCTCGCACCCGTCGCCGCAAAACTGGAACGAGGTGCTTCGGGTCTACCAGACCGCGGGCCGGCTGGACGATCAGCCGAACCTCGACCTGCTGCGCCTGATGCGGGCCACCAACGGTCTCGATGCAGCGAGCATCAACGAATATGTCCGGCTGGCAGCCCAGCGCGGTCTCCCTCGGGAAGCGCAGAGTGTCTACACGGCGAGCGTCGCGGGCGGCGCGATCCCGGCCAATCAGGAAATCGCGGCCGAACTCACGTCCAATGTCACGGCCGACCAGGCCGGGCTGACCGAGTCGGAGGCTGCCGCGCGCAGCTCGGCGGAGGGCCGCGTAGCGCTTAATACGGCCGATGCCTACGCTTCATACGGTGAGAGCACGAAGGCGCTCGAACTGTACGATCTCGCGCTGGAAAAGGGCGGCGTGGACGCCGGTGTCGTCAATCTGCGCAAGGGAGCGTTGCTCTATTCGATGGGACAGACGGCCGAAGCCCGCGCGGCGTTCGAGGCGGTGACCGGCGACCGCCAGCCGCACGCGGCCTTCTGGCTGCAATGGCTCGACGAGCAGGCCGGCGGGACTGCGGCGCCCGCTCCCGCCGAACCGGCAAGCGCCGAATAGACCGGGGCGCAGGACCAGAGGAAGAATTATGGGGACGGCGCGATGGTATCGCCGTCCCCATTTCTTTATGCGCTTGAAAAGACCGACAATAGATCGAGGACAGGGATGGTGAAGAAACTAACGGGGCTGGCATTTGCGGGGGCGGTGGCCATGGCCGTGCCCATGGCGGCGCCGGTCGCCGCTCAAGAGGCGCTGGCCTATGATTTGACCCAGGATGTCCGGAGCGCCGCGGAACAGGCGCAGACCGCGATCGCCCAAGGCAATTTCCCCTCGGCATCGGCCTATCTCAACCAGGCGGCCGCCGCCGCGCGGACCGACGGTGATCGCTACGTCGTTGCGAGCCTCCAGCTCGATGTCGCCAACCGGACCTTCAATACCGCGGCGCAGGTCGCGGCGATCAACGCACTGCTTTCCAGTCCTTTCGTGAGTGCGGAACAGAGCGCCGAGCTCTATTATCATCGGGCGCGCATCTCGTATCACGCGCAGAATGGAGACGCGGCCCGTGCGGACCTCCAGGCCGCCATCGATCGCGGGACGAGCAATCCCCGGATATTCATCGCCATGGCCAGCCTGATGGACGACCGCGGCGATCATGCGGCAGCGCTGTCGCTGGTCGAGCGAGCGTTCGAGATCCATCGGACGGCGGGCATCGCGATTCCCGCGGAATGGTACCGGCGGGCCATCCATTTCGCGCAGGAACTCGGGGACAATCAGCGGGTGCTGGCGCTCGGCCAGATGCTCGTCGCCGAACATCCGGACCGGCGCAACTGGCGCGACGTTCTCATCCAGCACCGGTCGGCCTATTCGGCCGATCCCGATGCGGCGCTGGATCTGTGGCGGTTGCAGGATGCCGCGGGCGCGCTGACCGGCGAGTTCGACTATCGGGATTATGCACGCGTCGCCCATGGCCGGTCGCTGCCCGCCGAGATCGAACGCATCGTTCAGGCCGGCCGGACGGCGAATATCCTGGACGGCGGCAATGCGGAGATCGCGACGCTGGACCGCGGGACGACGCGCGCGGCGCAGGCATTGCGTTCCGCCCTGCCGGGGCGCGCCGGTTCCGCGGCAAGCGCGGCGACGGGCGAAGCCGCGATGGCCGCCGCCGACGGCTATATGTCGCTGGGAGACTATGCCGCGGCGGCGCCGCTCTATCGCATGGCGGCGGAAAAGGGCGGGGTCGATGTCGAACTCGCCAATTTGCGGCTTGGCATGGCACTGGCGCGGGCCGGCGATGCCGCCGGTGCCCGGGCGGCGTTCGATCAGGTTACCGGTGTGCGCGCGTCGATCGCCCGGCTGTGGGCGGGCTATGCCGCACTGCCGCAGCCGGCGCCGCAACCAGCCCCCGCGCTTGCGGCCCAGCCCGAAACTCCCGGCACCTAGCTTTCATTATCGACCGGCACGCCGGGCAACGACTTGGCCGTGCGAATGGTCAGGGACGTTTTCACGCTCTCGACATTCGGGATCGTCGTCAGCTCCGAGGTCAGGAAATCCTGAAAATGCTGAAGGTCGCGGGCGACTATCTTGAGGATGAAATCGATCTCCCCGTTGAGCATGTGGCACTCGCGGACAAGCGGTAGCGAGGCGATATGGTCCTCGAACGCCCGCAGATCCTCCTCGGCCTGGCTTTTCAGGCTGACCATCGCGAACACGGTGATGCCATAGCCGAGCGTCCGCGGGTCGAGCTTGGCGTGATAGCTCTCGATCGCGCCGCTGTCTTCGAGCGCGCGGACTCGCCGGAGACAGGGCGGCGCGGTCAGGCCTGCACGCCGGGCCAATTCTACATTGGTGATGCGGCCTTCGTCCTGCAGCGTCGCGAGAATCAGCCGGTCAATATCGTCGAGCGCGGGCGATCCGGATTTCATAGTCTAATCCTTCAGAAAAACTGCCTCTGTTATAATTATATGTCCCGCAAAAGCAATTGTCCCAGTATCGCACGGATGAAAAAGGCAGCTTTCGTTAACCATAGGCCAAGGCTATCTGAAATGGCGGTGGTTTCCAGGGCGGGCGGCACCCGGAGCGAGGATGCTGATGCGGTTTGACGACATGTTGGCGACGGTGATGGCGCAGCCGCGCGATACGGTGGCCGCGCGCATCTCTTTGTGGCGCCAGCTCGTCGACGTGCTCGCCCAGCGCGAGGATGTGGCGCTGGATCCCGAGCATGTCCATGCGTTCGCGCTGCTCGACGAATGGCAAAGGGACGTGCCGTTCGAGGTGCGGCTCGAGGCAGCCCGGTCCTTGGCCGGCCGTCGGATTCCGGCCTGGCTGCTCGGGCATTTCGCCGAGGACGCGCCCGAAATCGCGCGGCCGGTACTGCTGAGCGCGCTGCTCGATCCCGAAGACTGGATAGACCTGCTGCCGCAAATGCGCGGCAGTTCGCGCGCGCTGCTCCGGCATCGCGGAGATCTGGCTCCGGAAGTGAGCGAGGCGCTGGGCCGGTTCGGGGCGGCCGATATGGTGCTGGAAAGCCCCGCCGGAGAATCGCAAGCGCCGGCCGAGGATGTGCTTGAACTTCGTCCTTCGGACGCGTTGCCGGATCTGCCGGAAACCGCTGCACCGCGCGGAAATTTCGAACAGATCCGAACGCTGGTCGAACGGATCGAAGCGTTTCGGAAGACGCGGGAAGGCGGCACGACGTCGCTTCCCCAAGCTTCCGTCACGGAGTTCCGGTTCGAAGCCGGTTCGGACGGCGTGATCCGTTGGGTGGACGGCGCGCCGCGCGGCCCGCTGATCGGCCAGACGATAGCGTTCAGCGCCGATGCGCTCGATTTCGGCGTCGACGGACATGCGGCCGGCGCGTTCCGGCAGCGCGCCCCGTTCCGCGACGCGCGCCTGATCGTGGCGGGGGAGGGACCCGCTTCGGGGGCGTGGCGGATCTCGGCAGTGCCGTTTTTCGGCGAGCAGGACGGGCGCTTTGCCGGTTATCGCGGGATGGCGCGGCGGCCGCGGCGCGACGAGGAGGCCGCTGCGACGGTCCCGCCGACGGACGGCCTGTTCGGCTCCAACCTCGAGCCGGACTCGCTGCGCCAGCTCATTCATGAGTTGCGCACGCCCCTCAACGCGATCATCGGCTTTGCGGAGATGATCGACGGTCAGTTGCTCGGCCCGGTTTCGGCGGTCTATCGGCAGCGCGCCGCGGGCGTCGCGGAGGAAGCGGCCCGCCTTCTCCGGTCGATCGAGGATATCGATACCGCGGCTCGCGCCGAAACCGACCGGCTGAGCTTCGCGGTCGAAACGGTCGAGATGGCCGGGATCCTGCAGCGGCTGCACGATGTCCATATCGGGCAGGCCGAAGCGCGCGGCGTGAATCTCGCGATCCGCGTCGAACAAGGCCTGCCGCCGCTTGTCGCCGACCCGATCGCCATCGAACGAATGATCGAACGGCTGCTGTCGTCTACCGTGGGCCTGGCGGCGGCCGGGGAGACGATCCTCGTCGCCTGCATGCGCGATGGGGGCGACGGCGGCATCGCCATCACCTTCGATCGGCCCGCGCTTCTTCTGGGTCAGGACGAAAGCGCGTTGCTCGATCCCGGCTATTCGCCGGACGGCGATTGGCCGGACGCGCCGGCGCTCGGCCTCGGCTTCGCGTTGCGGCTTGTCCGGAACATCGCCCATGAGGCGGACGGCGAACTCGATATCGAGCCGGACAAATTTGTCCTGCGCCTGCCGACAAAAGATGCTAGCGCATTGCCGGGTGAACGGGGCAGATAGAAACGAGGGGCCGGCTGTTCTGGCGGACGGCGCGGAAGAGCGCAGGTCCGGCCGGATCGACCGTCCGGCAGATCCCGAGGCTCATGCGGCCCTGCCGGACGATTTCGGCCAGCATTACGTCATTTTCGTCGATACCGAGGAGGAGTTCGACTGGGAACGCCCGCTGAGCCGTGACAATGTCGCGGTAACGGCGATGGAGGGGCTGCCCGAAGCCCAGCGCTTCTTCCGCGAGGCGGGCGCGCTTCCGGCCTATATGGTCGATTACCCCGTCGTCGACAACGACCGCAGCGCGGCGATCATTTGCGAGATGCATGAGCGGGATGGCTGCGAGATCGGAACCCAGCTGCATCCGTGGGTCAATCCGCCGTTCGAGGAGGAGGTCACGGGCTATACGAGCTTCACGGGCAATCTGCCGCGCGATCTCCAGCGCGCCAAGCTCGAGCGGTTGACCGAACGGATCGCCGAGAGGGTGGGCGAACGGCCGACGCTCTACCGTGCCGGGCGGTACGGTATCGGCGAGCATAGCGCCCAGCTGCTCGAGGAGGCCGGTTATCGTCTCGATACCTCGGTCCGCGCGCTGTTCAGCTATGCGCGGGAAGGGGGCCCCGATTTTTCACGCTTTCGCACCAATGCCTTCTGGGCGGGCCCCTCGCGCACCTTGCTCGAACTGCCGTTGACGTCCACTTTCATCGGACCGCTGCGGCGGTTCGGCATGCCGCTTTTCGCCTGGGGCGAGAGTGTCCCGCTTTGGCGGACGCTGCTGGCGCGGACCCGGCTGCTCCAGCGGGTGTCGCTGACGCCCGAAGACTATCCGCTCGATCTCGCGCTCGAAGCGATCCGGAGGCTGATCGACGACGGGCTGCCGGTAATCGGCCTGTCCTATCATTCGCCGTCGGTCGTGCCCGGCCACACGCCCTATGTGCGCGACGCGGCCGACCTCAAGGCCTTTTACGCGTGGTGGGACGGTGTTTTCGACCTTTTCGCCCGGCATGGCGTCACCGCCGTTCGCGCGCGCGACATCGTCGCGGCGGCCGACCGGGCTCGCACCGGACCGGCCGGATCCGCCTGACCGGCGAATAGCCGCTTGCCTTGGGCGACGGCCTTTGGCAGGGCGATGCCGCTGAACCGGTGGGGCCTGTAGCTCAATGGTAGAGCCGGCCGCTCATAACGGCTTGGTTGGGGGTTCGAGTCCCTCCGGGCCCACCAATTCTTTTGATTGCCCTTGGCCGCCGCACGGCCTAAGGGCGCTCTTCCGGTCGGGGAGTGGCGCAGCCTGGTAGCGCATCTGTTTTGGGAACAGAGGGTCGCAGGTTCGAATCCTGTCTCCCCGACCAGCTTTTCCGGAAGCCCTATTGCTGAACCATGTCGACCGCCCAGTCGAGCGTGTCGAAATAGTGGCGGTGGCGATCGGCGAGAAAGCCGTCGGCGTCCCGCATATGGACCCAGCTGTTGAGGAAGTGGAGCAGCCGGTCTTCCTCGTTGCGCACCACGAAGCCGGCAACGCCTGACACTAGCGGCTCATCGAGCGGCAGGGAAATGCGCCCGCCGTGGCGCAGCGCGAATATCCGGGTTTCCGGTACACTTGCCACATAGGCTTGCGCCCTGCCGGTCAACACGGCGCCTTCCGCGCCGCTCGCCGTGGCGAACCGGCTGATGCTCGCATCGCCCAGCATTCTGGCGGCAACGTTGGCGGCCAGCGTATCTTCGACGACCGCGATCGTGATATCGGGGCTGTTAAAGTCTGCGACGCCGGCGGGACTTCCTTCGAATGCGGGGCCCGTCGCAATATTCACCCCGGTCGAGAGATAGGGAATGGAGAAATGAAAGCGCCGCGCACGCTCCGGCGTCATCGCGACGCCGGCGGCGATCATGTCGATCTCGCCTCCGGCGAGCGCGTCGAATATCTCCTCGAAATTATAAAGCTCGAACCGTGCCGAGACGCCGAGATCCTCGGCGATTTTGTTGCCGATATCGATCTCGTGCCCGGCCAGCTCATTCTCGCGGTTTGCGTAGGTCCATGGTGCGAAGACCGAGACGCCGATGATCAGCTCCTGGCGCTGCTGAATATCGTCAAAGGCATCTGCGGAAGCGATCCCGGGCGTGACCAGCCAGACAGCCAGTATGAATTTGAGCAACATCCTCATCGCTTCTTCCCCTTGATCCAGCAGCTGGCAGACTGGCCGATGACGAGCGTGGCATCAAGGGTCGCAGGCACATGATCGGTCTATCGGGCGCAAAAAAAGGGCACTTCCCACCGGGAAGCGCCCTTTCTTTTTCGCTGGTTGACCCGAAGGCCGACCGCTAAATTACATGGCGTCTTCGGCCACTTCCTCTTCAGCGGCTTCCATGGCGTCTTCGCCGGCTTCCATGGCGTCTTCGCCCTCAGCCATCGCTTCTTCGCCTTCGGCCATGGCTTCTTCGCCTTCGGCCATCGCTTCGTCAGCGGCTTCTTCCGTTGCTTCAACGGCTTCGGCGCCTTCGTCAGCGGTTTCCGTGGCGGTTTCGCCGCAAGCGGCCAGCGCGAACAGGCTGGCGGACGCAAGCGCAAAGCTAAGTTTCTTCATTATAAGTGCTCCCATAGCAATAAATCAGGGCCTGGCTCTGCGCCAATCCCAGCGCGCTGCCATAGCGTCCCTTCACGGAACGTCAACTTGTAATTGTGGCGCCGTATCGAAATGAACCGCGCGATATGCTGCAGCGCAACACCGGTTTGGCCCCGTTATTCGGGGGTTTCGGGCGTTTCCATATCCGCATCGCCATTGGCCATGACGGACAGCATGACGGTCCAGGCGGCGACATTTTGCCGCAGTTGCACCGGATCGATCTTGTCAAGCGTGTCGTTCGTGGTGTGGTGCAGATCGAAATAGCGGGTGCCGTCCTGCTGCAGGTCGATCGCCGGCGCGCCGTTCTGGACCAGTATCCGGACGTCGGGCCCGCCGGTCGCCGGGATCCCGCTGCGCGGGATGCCGAGCGGGGCGAGCAGGCGGCTCACCCGGTCGGCATCGCCGCTCGCGCTTTCGGGCAGTGCGAACTCGACCCGCCAGATCCGGTCCGCCCCGAAATCGGATTCGGAAACCACGGCATGGCCTCCGGCGCCGTGCCGTTCGAAATAGGCGGTGGCGCCGAACAGGCCGACTTCCTCGGCGCCGGCCCAGAACAGCCGGATCGTCCGCCTCGGCTGCGTGCCGCTCTCGAGAATCCTATGCGCGGCCGCCGTCACGATCCCGCAACCGGCCGCATCGTCGAACACGCCGGGCGAGAGGTCCCAGCTGTCGAGATGGCAGGCGGCGAGGACGATGTCCGCGTCGGGATCGCGGCCCGGTATCTCGGCGATCACATTGCCGGATTCCTGCTCGCCGATCCATCGGGGCGTCAGCGTCAGATGCATGGTGACCGGCCGGCCGAGCGCCACCATGCGCTCCAGATTGTCGGCATCGGGATTGGAG
Source organism: Parasphingopyxis sp. (assembly GCF_052168275.1). GTDB lineage: Bacteria > Pseudomonadota > Alphaproteobacteria > Sphingomonadales > Sphingomonadaceae > Parasphingopyxis. Next base: position 24,894 of record NZ_JBQLZM010000111.1, read on the forward strand.
AGCGCGCCGGCCGGGATCGGCGTCACCCCGTCGCCCCATGTCGTGCCGCCGGTATGGCCGCTGCGATGGTCGGCGGTGCCGACCGAGCGGATGACGATCGCGGCGGCGCCGCGTTCGGCCGCGAGCGACGGCGCGTTCCAGCGCGCCGGTCCGGCAAAACCGTATCCCGACCCGTCCTGGGTCGGCTCCATATGATGGCCGACATAGGCGATCTTGCCGGTCAGGCTGCCGATCGGCGCGGCGCGCAATTCCTCGATCGTGTCGAACGCGGCGATCTCGGCCCGCACGCCGGCATCGCCGGTCGATCCGCTGCGGCCGAGCGCGGTGACGTGCATGGCCTGGGGGTAGGGGGAGACGATCTCGGCCGTCTCCGCGCCGCGCACCCAGGTCGGCATCCGGAAGGTTTCGATCCGGACATTGGAAAAGCCGAGACCCGTCAGCCGTTCCACCGCCCAGTCGCGGGCGCGGGCTTCGGCCTCGGTGCCGGCGAGGCGCGGACCGATCTCGGTCGTCAGGCCCTCGGCGATGGCATAGGCGAGGGTGTCGCCCGCCATCGCGGCATCGCGCATCGCGGCGATGTCGGCATCGCTCGGCTGCGCGAATGTCGGCGAGGGGAGGGCGGCGGCGCAAAGCGCGAGGGGGAGGAGGGTTTTCTGCATGCGCCCCGCTTAACGACCGCATCAAGGTTTGCCAATTCGCCCTGGCATCCCTACATCGCGGCCCAATTCCCACTATCCCAATCCGGAGCACAGACGACCCATGGCCGCGCAATATTCCTACGTCATGAAGGGCATGACCAAGACCTTCCCCGGGGCCCGCAAGCCGATCCTCGATCAGGTCCATCTGCAATTCTATCCGGACGCCAAGATCGGCATCGTCGGGCCCAACGGTTCGGGCAAATCGACGCTGATGAAGATCATGGCCGGCATCGACACCGATTTCACCGGCGAGGCCTGGCCGGGCGAGGGGATTCGCGTCGGTTATCTGGCACAGGAACCCGAACTCGATCCGGACAAAACGGTGAAGGAGAATGTGATGGACGGCGTGCGGCCCGTCGCCGATCTCGTCGACCGCTTCAATGAGATTTCGGGCATGATGGCCGATCCGCCCGAGGACGCCGATTTCGACAAGCTGATGGAGGAAATGGGCGAGCTGCAGGAGAAGATCGACGCGGTCGACGGCTGGACGCTCGACAACCAGCTCGAAATCGCGATGGACGCGCTACGCTGCCCGCCGGGCGACGCCGATGTCACCAACCTGTCAGGCGGCGAGCGCCGCCGCGTGGCGCTGTGCCGCCTGCTGCTCGACAAGCCCGACATCCTGCTGCTCGACGAGCCGACCAACCATCTCGACGCGGAAAGCGTCGCCTGGCTCGAAAAGCATCTGGTGGATTATCCGGGCAACGTCATCCTCGTCACCCATGACCGCTATTTCCTCGACAACGTCGTCAACTGGATCCTCGAGCTCGATCGCGGCCGCTACTTCGTCTACGAAGGCAATTATTCGACCTATCTCGACAAGAAGGCCAAGCGGCTCGAACAGGAAGAGCGCGAGGACAAGGGAAAGCAGAAGGCGATCGCCGACGAGCTGGAATGGATCCGGCAGTCGCCCAAGGCGCGCCAGACCAAGTCCAAGGCGCGCATCCGGGCCTTCGACGAACTGGTCGAGGCGCAGGAGAACCGCTCGCCGGGCAAGGCGCAGATCCTTATTCAGACGCCCGCCCGCCTCGGCGGCAAGGTGATCGAAGCGAACGGCCTGTCGAAAGCCTATGGCGACAAGCTGCTGTTCGAGGACCTGACGTTCAGCCTGCCGCCGGGCGGCATCGTCGGCGTGATCGGGCCGAACGGCGCGGGCAAGACGACCCTCTTCAAGCTGATCACCGGGCAGGAAGAGCCCGACAACGGATCGATCCAGATCGGCGAGACGGTCAAGCTCGGCTATGTCGACCAGAGCCGCGACACGCTCGACCCCAACCACAATGTCTGGGAGGAAATCTCCGACGGCCTCGATATGTTCACCTTCGGCAAGCACGAGGTGCAGACCCGGGCCTATGTCGGCGCGTTCAACTTCAAGGGCACGGACCAGCAGAAGAAGGTCGGCCAGCTATCGGGCGGCGAGCGCAACCGGGTTCACATGGCCAAGATGCTGAAGGAGGGCGGCAACGTGCTGCTCTTGGACGAGCCGACCAACGATCTCGACGTCGAAACGCTGCGCGCGCTCGAAGAGGCGCTGGAGAGTTTCGCCGGCTGCGCCGTGGTCATCTCGCACGACCGCTTCTTCCTCGACAGGCTGGCGACGCATATCCTCGCCTTCGAGGGCGACAGTCATGTCGAATGGTTCGAAGGGAACTTCGAGGCCTATGAGGAGGACAAGCGGCGGCGGCTTGGCGACGAGGCGGACCGGCCGCACCGGATGACGTACAAGAAGCTGACGCGGTGAGCGAGGCATGCCCGATATGGAACACGCCGGCGAAGATCGTCGAGCGGGATTCAGACGCTTGGACTTATGATAGCCCTAGGGCTGGGGGTCGTTTCTATATCGTCGGTACTGCGCGCGGGATGCTTCAAAACGATCCTCCCTCGATAGACCGAAAAGTAGCGATCACTAACTGGCTTGTCAGACAGCGCGTCGCCGGGAACGATGTACCAATCCTGAACTCGTCGACTCTCAAAGATGCGTATTCGCCCCGTCGACTGCCAATGAGTGAGCGGAAGCGCCGGTTCTTTTTGTCGCTTGAAGCTCACGGATACGAGCCAGGCGACACCGTTAAACTCGGTGGCGGCGGTTGGTCACCTGATGACGAAACTCTCATGGATAAGATGTGTGCTTGGCTAGGCGTAAAGGACGATAAACAAAGACAGAAAATACTCGAAACGTTTGCGTCTGAAGGGCTGTTAAAAATCGATACCAAGCACCGTTTGACTATACAACCGAAAGGCTACGAATTTCTCGATAGTTTGGTCGAAGTCGGGGGCTCTGGGTCGCAGGCTTTTGTAGCGATGTGGTTCGATGATTCAATGAGTCTAGCTTTTGACGAAGGTTTCAAACCAGCGATCGAAAATGCTGGATTCGATGCGCTGAGAATCGATAGAAAAGAGCACAATAACAAGATCGATGACGAAATTGTCGGAGAAATCCGACGTTCTAGGTTTGTCGTGGCCGATTTCACCACTAGGACCGAAGGAGAGGGGTCAGGGGCACGGGGTGGTGTTTATTTTGAGGCCGGCTTTGCCATGGGTTTAGGTCTTCCAGTTATTTGGACTTGCCGTGAAGATTGCATCGGTTTCGTACACTTCGATACACGGCAATATTCACACGTCGTTTGGCAAGAGCCTTCGGACTTGGCTGAGAAACTGCGCAAGAGAATTCTCGCCGTGGTCGGTGAGGGGCCAGAGGTTCTCAATTGAAAATTCTAATGTGATATTCGGATCGCAGCCGTACTTGCTAGTCCAAAACGAATAACGCAATCTCGGGTTCAACAACGGCATATGGAACGAGATTCAGTAAGGAATTCACTGTCATGCGGACCTGATCCCGCATCCAGAATTACGAACGACACCGTTACTGATAGAGGGCCCAACTGAGACCTTACCACGGCGGAAATTACCGCAACCGCTTAACCCAGACCTGCCCATTCTCCCGCTGCTCGGTCGCGAAGTTCGGGATATCTTCGATCAGGTCGCGGAGGCGGGAATAGCCGTAGTTGCGGACGTCGAAGCTCGAGCGGTTGCCAGCGCGCTGGCCAACGGCGGATAGCGCGGCGTAGCCGTTCTCGTCGCGCTTGGCGGCGTCATAGGCGTCGATCAGCAGCGCGACGACATCCTCGTCCACTTTGCCCTTTTCGCCCTTGGCGTTGCCGTCCTTCTCCGCCCGGATCAGCGCGTCGACATCGATGAAGCGGGTGCAGGCCTGTTTGAAGGCGTCGGGCGTCTTGGCGCTGCCGAAGCCGTAGACGGGGAGGCCGTCCTGCCGGATGCGCATCGCCATCGGCATGAAATCGCTGTCCGACGACA
>NZ_JBQLZM010000112.1:0-5189 GCF_052168275.1 Parasphingopyxis sp.
TCGCCATTCTCGTCCGCCCATTCGTCCCAGATGCTTACCTTGCGGTCCTGCAGCCAGCGGATATTGGTGTCGCCGCGCAGAAACCATAACAGCTCGATAATGATCGAACGGATATGGAGCTTCTTTGTCGTGAGCAGCGGAAAACCCCTGGACAGATCGAACCGCATCTGGTGACCGAACACCGAAAGCGTCCCAACGCCCGTCCGGTCGTCCTGGCGGACGCCATCGTCGAGAATCCGCTGCATGAGATCGAGATAGGCCTGCATGATGCGCGCCTTATGGCCGAGCCTGCCCGCGCGGCCAAGCGATAGAATTCCATCCGATGTGAATGTTCGCGACGATCGCGGGCCGAGTCGGCCGGCAATCTTCATCCGGATCGGATCGAATGTCGTTTTTATCCAATTTCGAGATAATTATCCTCCCGAAGAATGGTCCGAAACCAATCATATCCCGGGGAATGCGCAATGACCGCGGGCGGGTCGCCGATCACTGGCTGCGAGGCCGACAATGCGTTTTTCGCGCCGCTCGTCCTGCATCACGCCCATGAGCATGCGGTGATCGCGCATCTCGGCGCGGATGGCCGGCTGGTCGCGATCAGCGAGGCGCGGGGCGGCCCCGACCGGATCGTCCTGCCGCTGCGGCAGATCATCGGGGATGCGTTGGCCCATGACGGCCGCAGGGTCCTGCTCGCCCACAACCATCCGAGCGGCGATCCGACGCCCAGCGAAACTGATATCGAATCGACCCGCCGCTTGGCCGACATGCTCCGGCCGCTCGGCATCCGCGTTTACGATCACCTGATCCTGACGCGCAGCGGTGCATCGACCAGCTTCCGGCGATTGGGCTGGCTCTAGCGCCCCGCCGTCAATCCTGCCCGCAAGGCTCGATCGCGCCCGGCTCCGGCCGCTCGCCGACGCGTTCGAACATCGCGAAATAGCCGCCGATATTGGGCATCGCGCGATAGACGGTGCGGCGATAGCCGACCGCCTCGAACTCGCAGTTGAGGAGATCGGGCGGGGTGCCGTGGCGGTTGGTCGGCCGGTCGGCGTCGACGACCACGACGCGGCCGCCCTCGCGCAGCGCCGGGCGCATGTTCCAGAGGAACTCGTAGGGGCTCTCGATCTCGTGATACATGTGCACCATGAAGATCCGGTCGAAGCTGTCGGGCGGCAGTTTCGGGTCGGCGAACTCGCCGAGCCGGACGCTGACATTGTCGAGCCGTTCGCGGGTGACGCGCTCGGCCAGCCGGTCGCGGGTTTCGGGGATCACGTCCTGCGCCAGCACGCGGCCGGCATCGCCGACGCGCGGCGCGAGGCGGATCGTGTAATAGCCGTTGCCGGCGCCGATATCGGCGACCGTCATCCCGGCCTCGATATTGGCCATGTCCATCACGGTTTCGGCCTCGTTCACCCGGTCGCGCGATTCCTCGTCGGAGAACTGGCTGGCGGTGATGTCGGACACCGGACGATCGGCCGGGGGGAAGGCCGATTCCCCGGCACCGCCAAGAATGTCGCACCCCCCGGCGACCATCAAGAGCAGGCATGCGGCAGCGCGCATCAGTCTATATCCTCGATCTCGACTTGTTCCCCCGTCACCTGCTGCGATAGCGCCGCAGCCATGAACTTGTCGAGATCGCCGTCCAGGACTTCGGAGGGCGAGGAGGAGGTCACGCCCGTCCTGAGGTCCTTCACCATCTGATACGGCTGGAGGACATAGGAACGAATCTGGCTGCCCCAGCCGATATCGGTCTTGCTGGCTTCGACGGCACTGGCCTCTTCCTCGCGCCGCCGGAGTTCGGCCTCGTAGAGACGCGCCTTGAGCATGCTCATCGCCTCGGCCCGGTTCTTGTGCTGCGAACGCTGCGATTGCGAGGCGACGACGATGCCGGTCGGTTCGTGCGTGATGCGCACCGCGCTGTCAGTCGTGTTGACATGCTGGCCGCCCGCGCCCGACGCGCGGAACGTATCGACGCGCAGATCGCTCTCGTTGATCTCGATCTCGATATCCTCGTCGATCACCGGATAGACCCAGACGCTCGAAAAACTCGTATGGCGGCGCGCGGAGCTGTCATAGGGCGAGATGCGGACGAGCCGGTGGACCCCACTCTCGGTCTTCGCATAGCCATAGGCGTTCTCGCCCTTGAGCAGCAGCGTGACCGCCTTCACGCCCGCCTGTTCGCCGGCATGATAATCGACGATCTCGACCTTGTAGCCGCGCCGCTCGGCCCAGCGCTGATACATGCGCTGGAGCATCTCGGCCCAGTCCTGGCTCTCGGTACCGCCGGCGCCGGCATGGATTTCCAGATAGGTGTCGTTGCCGTCGGCCTCGCCGGCGAGCAGCGCTTCGGTCTTGTCGAGTTCGGCGCGTTCGGCGAGCGCGGCGAGCGCGGCGACCGCGTCGTCGACCAGCCCGTCATCGCCCTCGGCCTCGGCCATCTCGATCATCTCGGCCGCGTCGTCGCGCTCCTGGCTGATCTTGCGGACGGCGGCGATCGCGCTTTCCAGGCGTCCGCGCTCGCGCATCACCTCGCGCGCGGCCTTGGGATCGTCCCACAGCGTCGGATCCTCGACCTGGGCGTTGAGCGCATCGAGCCGCTCCTTCGCGACATCCCAGTCGAGAAAGCGGCGCAGCAGGTCCACGGCCTGGTTGATCTGGTCGATATGGGCTTGCGCTTCGGCGCGCATGGTCGGTCTGCTCCGGCTCGGGGGATGTGCGGGGACACGAAATAGCCGCTCGAACCCAATAGTAAATGGCAGTTTGCCGATCCGGCGATATAGTTGGCGTTTCGCCGGGCGGATCGCCTCTCCCGACGGGAAGCGGCGGGACCTGTTCACGATATCCTGGCCGGAGCGGTCCCGACCGGGCGGATCAGTAGATCCCGCCCTCCGATTGCAGGAATTCGCTGTCGTTCGTGGGCGCGTCGACCTCGACCGTGTTCTGCTCGCCCTCGGGAAGGACCGCGCGGACCGGCCGGCGGGCGACGACATCGCGGCGGATCGTCCGGGTCGGCTCGCTGTCGGGCCGGAAGGCTTCCCAGATGATCGCCCCGCGCGGATCGTTGCTCGGCCAGCCGCCGAAGACGCGGCGGCCGCTGCGCCGGTCGATGCGGACCATGCGGATACCGCGCGGCGCCGCGAAGGGAACCACGGGTTCGCCTTCCATCACCTCGGCCATGAACTGGCGGAAGATCGGCGCGGCGAGCGTGCCGCCCGCGCCGAAACCGAGGCTGCGCGCCTGGCGGTCATAGCCCATGTACACGCCGGCCACGATGTTCGGCGTGCCGCCGACGAACCAGACGTTGGTCGGGCCGGTCGTCGTTCCGGTCTTGCCGAAAATCGGCCGGTTGAGATCGCGCAGCAGCGTCGCCGTGCCGCGCTGGATGACGCCCTCCAGGATGTGGACCAGCTGGAAGGCGGTCATCGCGTCGACGACCTGGCGGCCCGGGATGGGCGGGCGCGGCATCCGGCCACCGTCCCAGTCACGGGCGTTGCAGCCTTCGCAGGCGCGCCAGTTGGCCGGGTAGATCACCTCGCCCCGGCGGTTCTGGACATAGTCGATCAGCGAGGGGCCGACATCGCGGCCGTGATTGGCGAGCATGCCATAGGCGTTGACGAGGCGCAGCACCGTGGTGTCGCCCGCGCCCAGCGCCGTCGAGAGGAAGGGCTCGTGCTCGCCGATCCCGGCATTGCTGATCAGTTCGACGACATTCTCCATGCCGGTTTCGGACGCGGCGCGCACCGTCATCAGGTTGCGCGACTGTTCGAGGCCCCAGCGCAAGGTCTGCGGGCCGGCGACGCCGCCGCCCGAGTTGCGGAAGCATTTGCGGCCGAGCGCGGCGCCCTGATAGACGCAGAACGCCCCGTCGACGATGATCGAAGCCGGCGTCATCCCGTTCTCGAGCACGGCCGCGTAGACGAAGGGCTTGATGCTCGATCCCGGCTGCCGCTCGGCCTGGGTCGCCCGGTTGAACGCTTCGAGCCGTGAGCTGAAGCCGCCCTGCATCGCGTAGACGCGGCCGGTCTGGACATCCTCGACGACCATGCCGCCCGAGACGTCGGGCACCTTGGCCAGCGCATAATTGCCGCCGGACGGCCGCACGGTGATGATGTCCCCGGGCTGTATCGTCGAAAAAGCGGTGCCGCCGCCCGATCGCGCGACGGAGGCCAGCGATCGCGGCAGCGTGGCCGTTTCTCCGTCGGAAAAACCGATCTGCGCGGCGTTGCCGTCCTTCGAGAGCACGACCGCGACGCGCCAGTCTTCGTAGTCCACCGCCAGATTGGCGCTGGCGAGGCGCGAGCGCCACTCGCCGTCGTCCATCGGGATCGTCGCCACCGGGCCCGCCCAGGGGCGCCCGCGGTCGAAGCGCAACAGGCCGGCGCGCAGCGCGTTTTGCGCGCTGGTCTGCATGTCGGGATCGTAGGAGGTGCGCACCCACAGGCCGCCGGAATAGACGCCATAGGGGCCGTCTTCCGCATCGTCGCCGAAGCTGTCGATCAGGATCCGGCGGACTTCCTCCATGAAATAGCCGCCGACATTGTCGGTGACCGACTGCGAGGTGCGGGTGACGCCCAGCGGCCGCGCGAGCGCCGCTTCATAGGTCGCCTCGTCCACCCAGTCATTTTCGCGCATCAGGCGCAGCACGAGGTTGCGCCGCGCCATCGCGGCCTCGGGATTGGTCGACGGATTGTAGCGCGACGGGGCCTGCGGAAGGCCGGCCAGGAAGGCCGCCTCGTGGATTTCGAGATCGGCGACGTCCTTGTTGAAATAAGCGCGCGAGGCCGCCTGCACGCCATAGGCGTTCCGGCCGAGGAAAATCTGGTTGAGATAGAGTTCGAGGATGCGCTGCTTGGTCAGCGCGCTCTCGATGCGGGTGGCGAGGATCGCCTCCCGGATCTTGCGGGTGATCGAATATTCGTCGGTCAGCAACAGGTTCTTGGCGACCTGCTGGGTGATGGTCGAACCGCCGCGCGCCCGCTCGCCGGAGCCGATCTTGGTCACATAGTCGAAAACCGCGGCCGCGAGCCCCGGATAGTCGAGTCCGCCATGGGTGAAGAAGGAAGCGTCTTCGGCGGCGAGAAAGGCGCGGATGAGCTGCGGCGGGAATTCCTCGAACGCGAGCTCGACGCGGCGCTCGCGCGCGAAGCTCTGGATCGGTTCGCCGTTCACGTCGCGCACGAACGTCGGAAGCG
>NZ_JBQLZM010000113.1:0-27166 GCF_052168275.1 Parasphingopyxis sp.
ATGGGGGTCGAAGCGGACCGGGCCGGACCTGGCGCGCGTCGGCGGGCGCTATTCGGACGAATGGCATGTCCAGCACCTGATCGACCCGCGCTCGGTGGTGCCGGAATCGATCATGCCGCCCTATGCCTTCCTCGCCGACCGCGATCTCGATTTCGAGAATATCGCCGGCGATCTCAGGGCGTTGCGCGCGCTCGGCGTTCCCTATGACGATGCGATGATCGAAAACGCCGCGGCCGATTTTGCTGTTCAGGTCGATGTCTTCGGCGACGCGAGCGGGCTGCGCGAGCGGTACGCCAACGTCCAGATCCGCGATTTCGACGGCAATCCTTCCCGCCTGACCGAGATGGACGCGCTGATCGCCTATCTGCAGATGCTCGGCACGCTCGTCGATTTCGAGGCCGCCGCCGCGCTGGAGGAGCCGCGATGACCTACGAAGCCTTCCGCCAGTTCGCCGACAGCTGGGGGCTGCTGTTCATGGTGATCCTGTGGGTGAGTTTCGCCCTCTGGGTCTTCCGCCCGGGCGCGAAGAAGTACCATGAAGATGCCGCGAACATGATTTTCGATGAAAGTGAGAATGATGGCCGAGACTGAAAACGACAACGGCAAACGCGTCGACGAACCCACCGGCACCGAATTTGTCGGCCATGAATGGGACGGCATCGAGGAACTGAACACGCCGCTGCCGCGCTGGTGGCTGATCATCTTCTACGCGACCGTGATCTGGGGCCTGGGTTACACGATCTTCTATCCGGCCTGGCCGCTGATCAACAGCGCGACCGACGGCGTGCTCGGCTATTCGAGCCGGGGCGCGCTGGCCGAAGAGATGGCCGCGGTCGAAGCGCAGCGCGCGCCGCTGCGGGAGGCGATCGCCAATATCGCGATCGAAGACCTGCCGGCCGACGAGCAGCTCATGCAGACCGCGATCCAGGGCGGCCGTTCGGCCTTTGTCGTCCATTGCGTCCAGTGTCACGGATCGGGCGCAGCGGGCAGCGAGGGCTATCCGAACCTCAACGACGATGACTGGTTGTGGGGCGGCGATATGGAGGCGATCGAATATACGCTGATCCACGGCATCCGGAATCCGGACCATATGGAAACGCGCATTTCGCAAATGCCCGCCTTCGGCGCCGACGGCATCCTCGACGCTCGTCAGATCAGCGACGTCGTATCCTATGTCCGCACGCTGAGCGGCGCGGAAGACGAGAGCCGGGCGTCGGCGCGCGGCGCGGAGCTCTACACCGCCAATTGCGCGGTCTGCCATGGTGACAACGGCCAGGGCGACCGGACCCAGGGCGCGCCCAACCTGCGCGATTCGATCTGGCTGTATGGCTCGGATCGCGCATCGATCACTGACACGGTGGCGAACAGCCGCTATGGTGTGATGCCGCGCTGGGGCCATCGCCTCGATCCGGTGACGATCCGCATGCTGACGGCCTATGTCTGGTCGCTCGGCGGCGGCGAAGCGGCCCCGGCGGAACCGGAGACCGAAGCGGTCGCCGAGGTGGAGACCGATGAACCTGGTTGATTCCATCGCGCCCGAAGGGCCGCCGAAACCGGAGCTCTACGAGAAGCGCAAGGGCGTCTATCCGAAGGCGGTGGACGGCAATTTCCGCCGCCTGAAATGGGCGATCATGGTGGTGACGCTCGGCATCTACTACATCACGCCGTGGATCCGCTGGGATCGCGGCCCCTATGCGCCGGACCAGGCGGTGCTCGTCGATCTGGCCGGCCGGCGCTTCTACATGTTCGGCATCGAAATCTGGCCGCATGAATTCTACTATGTAGCGGGCCTGCTCATCATGGCCGGCGTCGGCCTGTTCCTGGTCACCTCCGCGTTCGGCCGGGCCTGGTGCGGCTATGCCTGTCCGCAGACCGTGTGGACCGATCTCTTCCAGCATGTCGAACGCTGGGTCGACGGCGACCGCAACGCGCAGATTCGCCTCGAAAAGGCGCCCTGGACCGCGAAGAAGGTCGCCAAGCGCGGCACGAAATGGACGATCTGGCTGCTCATCGCGATGGCGACGGGCGGTGCCTGGATCTTTTATTTCGCCGATGCGCCGACGCTGTTCGGGCAGCTGTTCGCGGGCGAGGCGCCCTTCGTCGCCTATGCGACGATCGGCGTGCTGACCTTCACCACCTTCACGCTCGGCGGCTTCATGCGCGAGCAGGTCTGCATCTATATGTGCCCCTGGCCGCGCATCCAGACCGCGATGATGGACGAAAAGTCCCTCACCGTGACCTACAAGGAATGGCGCGGCGAACCGCGCAGCCACGGCATCAAGCGCGCCGAGGAAAATCCGGGCGTGTTCGGCGACTGTATCGATTGCAACCAGTGCGTCGCGGTCTGCCCGACCGGTATCGACATTCGCGAAGGACCGCAGATCGGCTGCATCACCTGCGCGCTGTGCATCGACGCCTGCGACAAGGTGATGGACCAGGTCGGGCGGCCGCGCGGCCTGATCGACTATGCGACGCTCGAAGCAGCGGAGATCGAACAGGCGGGCGGTACGCCCCCGACGCTCAAGCAGACAATCTTCCGCCCGCGCGCCCTGCTCTATTTCGCGCTATGGGCGGGGATCGGCATGGCGATGCTGTTCGCCGTGGGCACGCGCGACCGGCTGACCATCAATGCGATCCAGGAACGCAACCCGACCTTCGTCCAGCTGAGCGACGGCGGCGTCCGCAACAGTTTCGACGTCAAGATCCGCAACATGGAAAACCGGCCGCGCACGATGACCCTGGAGCTGGAAGGTCTGCCGGGCGGCGTGATGTGGGCCGGATCGGGCAGCCGCGACCAGGCGCTGCGGGCCTTCGACGTTACGGTGCCCGCCGATCAGCTGCTCAGCACGCGTGTCTTCGTTGCCGCGCCGCGCGCAGGCGATCCCAGCGAGGATTTCGCTTTCCGCGTCACTGCGCCGGCTGCGGAGGAAGACGAAACCGCCCTCGAACCCGCCCGTTTCACCCGGCCAGGAGCTGAATGATGACCCGACGTTTCAATGGCTGGCATATGACCGCGATCCTGGTCGCCTTTTTCGGCGTCATCGTCGTCGTCAACATGACGATGGCGACGTTCGCGACGCGGAGTTTCGGCGGCACGGTCGTCGACAACAGCTATGTCGCCAGCCAGCGCTTCAACGACTGGCTCGAGGCCGCGCGCCAGCAGGATGAACTGGGCTGGACCGAGGCGGTCCAGCGCGCGGGTGACCATGTCGCGATCACGGTCGGCGGTCCCGAAGGCCCGCTGGGCGCGGCGACGATCCGCGGTATCGCGACCCATCCCGTAGGCCGATCGGACGAAGTTGCGCTGACCTTCTCCGAGACATCCGAAGGCGTCTATCGCAGCGCGGAGACGCTCGCGCGCGGCCGCTGGCTCGTGCGGATCGAAATCGTCCGGGGCGAAGAGCGCAAGCGCATATTGGTCGATCTTTCGTGAATGCGCCGCTCACGCCCGGCACGGCGGCGATCGCCGAGGAGAGCCGCTTCGCGGTGCCCGATATCCACTGCGCCGGTTGTATTTCGAAGATCGAGCACGGTCTGAATGCGACCCCGGGCGTCCACGCGGCGCGGGTCAACTTCACCAGCAAGCAGGTGTCGATCGCGCACGATCCGGCGCTGTCCGACCGGGATCTCGGCGAGGCGATCCGCAGTCTCGGCTTCGAACCCACGCTGATCGCGGATACGGGCGCGGCCGACGACGAGGCGGCGCCGACGCGGGAATTGCTGCGCGCGCTTGCCGTCGCCGGGTTCGCCGCGATGAACGTCATGCTGCTGTCCGTCAGCATCTGGTCGGGCGCGGACGGCGCGACGCGGACGCTGTTCCACTGGATTTCGGCGCTGATCGCACTGCCCGCCATCGCCTATGCGGGCCGCCCCTTCTTCCGCTCGGCCTGGCAGGCCTTGCGCCGGGGCCGGACGAACATGGACGTGCCGATCGCCATCGGCGTGACGATCACGGCCGCGATGAGCCTCCACGAAACGATCGTGGGCGGCGAACATGCCTGGTTCGAAAGCGCGCTGATGCTGCTCTTCTTCCTGCTCACCGGGCGCGCGCTGGATGCGATGATGCGCCGCCGGGTCGGCGACGGCGTCGCGGCATTGGCCCGCCAGTCCGCACCCGGCGCACTGGTCATCGCCGCCGACGGCCACAGCCGATGGCACAAGGCGGCCGATCTCGAACCCGGCATGATCATGCAGCTGGCGGCCGGCGAGCGGCTGGCCGCCGACGGAATCGTCGTCGAGGGCGAAAGCGCGATCGACGCGTCGCTGCTGACCGGCGAAAGCGCGCCGCAGCCGGTGAGCCGGGGCGCCCGGGTCTTCGCGGGCACGCTCAACGTTACCGGTCCCGTCGCGGTCGAGGTGACGGCGGTCGCCGACGAAACCGCGCTCGCCGATATCGGGCGGCTGATGGCGACGGCGGGGCAGGGCAAGTCCCGCTACGTCCGGATCGCCGATCGCGGCGCGCGGCTCTATGCCCCGGTCGTCCACGCCCTGGCGCTTCTCACCTTCATCGGCTGGATGATGGCCGGCGCCGACTGGCACCAGGCGCTGCTGATCGCCGTCGCCGTACTGATCATCACCTGTCCGTGCGCGCTCGGGCTCGCCGTGCCGGTGGCCCATGTCGTGGCGACCGGAGCGCTGATGAAGCGCGGGATACTCGTCAAACATGAATCGGCGCTGGAGCGCCTCGCCGAAGCCGATCGCGTCGTGTTCGACAAGACCGGCACCCTGACGATGGGCCGCCCGGTCGCGGAGAATATCGACGAACTCGATGCCGACGGGAAGGCGATCGCGCTCGCCCTTGCGCGCGCATCCCGCCATCCGCTGGCGACGGCGATCCGCGAAACGCTCGAAGCCCGGGGGGTTCGCGCCGCCGAACTCGAAGAGCCGACCGAACGGCCCGGGAGCGGGATCGCCGGCGTCCATCGCGGACGGCGTGTCGCCCTCGAACAGCCGGACGGGCCGCAATCGACGCCAGCGGTCGCGCTGACCGTCGATGGCGAGCCCGTCGCATTGATCCGGTTCCGCGATGCGCTGCGCCCCGACGCCGCGCAAGCCGTCCGGGCCTTGGCCGGTCTCGGCTTGCCCGGCTCCATCCTGTCCGGCGACAAGGCCGCGTCGATCCGTCCGGTCGCGAAGGCGCTCGGCCTCACCGCCCAGGCCAATGCGCGTCCGGAGGACAAATGCGAGGCGCTCGAACGATTGCGCCGCAGCGGCGATCATGTGCTGATGGTCGGTGACGGACTGAATGACGGGCCGGCGCTTGCGGCCGCTCATGTATCGATGGCGCCCGGTTCGGCGAGCGATGTCGGCCAGACGGCGTCCGATTTCGTCTTTCTCGGCGACAGCCTTGCGCCGTTGCCGTTCGCCGTTCGCGCGGCGCGCCGAACGATGCGGATCGTCCGCCAGAATTTCTCGCTGGCCATCCTTTACAACGCGCTTGCCGTGCCGCTGGCGGTGGCGGGTTTCGTAACGCCGCTGATCGCCGCCGTCGCGATGTCGCTGTCTTCGCTGATCGTGATCGCCAATTCGCTGCGGCTGCGGAGGGCCGGATGACCGGTCTTGCCATCCTGATCCCGGTGGCGATCGGGCTCGGCCTGGCCGGGCTGGCGGCGTTTTTCTGGGCCCTGTCCGACAACCAGTTCGAGGATCCCGATGGCGCCGCGGCGCGCATACTGGTCGATGAAGAGGATGAGGAATGAAGCGTATCGCGCAATCCTTGGCGGCGTTCGCGATTCTCGGGCTGTCGACCGGCGGTCTGGCGACCCCCGTGGCGGGCGAAGACGGCGTGCTCTGGGTGGAGGTCTGCGGCCGTCCCGACATGCGGGTGGCGATCCGGCTGGGCGGCGGCGAGCAGAAGAGGGACAATCGCGATTGTGCGGAGGCCTGCCATGCCGCGATGTGCCGGAAGACGCTCGATTCCCAGCGCAATGGCGATGCCCGCGGCGCGGTGGTTTGAGCCGGCAAGCGCTTTCCACGCCGAAAAGGGCTGACCTGCACCATTTCTTCGGCTAACGCAGCCGCATGTCGAGCTGTGATACCTGCCTCGTGCGCAATCGTGCCATCTGTTCGGTGCTGGACGCCGACGCGCTGGAAGATCTGAACCGGATCGGCCGGCGCAAGAATGTCCGGCGCGGCGAAACCGTGATCTGGGAAGGCGACGACGCGCCGATCGTCGCCAATGTCATCGACGGCATGCTCAAGCTGACGACGGCCACCGGGGACGGGCGCGAATTGATCGTCGGGATCACCTTTCCGTCCGATTTCATCGGCCGTCCCTTCGGCGCCAGCAGCACCAACTCCGTTACCGCGCTCACCGATGCGCAGCTATGCGTCTTTACGCGATCGAGCTTCGATTCCTTCGCCAAGGACCATCCGGATCTTGAGCATGAACTGCTCGAGCGCACCCTGGGCGAGCTGGACCGGGCGCGGGAATGGATGCTGCTGCTGGGCCGCAAGAGCGCGGCGGAGCGTGTCGCTTCGTTCCTGCTGGAAATGTCGAAGCGGCTCGGCGGCAAGGCGTGCGAGGGACCGGCCGGACCCGCGGACCGTTTCGAGCTGCCCCTGTCCCGCCAGCAGACGGCCGATATTCTCGGACTGACGATCGAAACCGTCAGTCGTCAGCTCGGCCGGCTGCGCGACGCGGCTATCATCCTTACGCCGGACCGGCGCACCATCGAGATCGTCGATCGCGGCGCCCTCGAGATCGAGGCGGAGCGGGGCTGAAAATAAGGGCAGGCCGCTGGGGGAAGCGGCCCGCCCCGAGAACAGTAGGCGTTCTCTTAGAGCCGGAAGCCTATTCCGACCCCGAAGACGAACGGATCGAGGTCGATATCGACCTGCTGCGTGCCGATCGTGGCGTTGCGCAGCGTCGCGGTCGTATCGATATCGATATATTTCACGTCGAAATTCAAGAAGATGTTTTCGTTGAGGTCGATATCGACGCCGGCCTGCACCGCCCAGCCCCAGCTGTCGCTGAGCGAGACGGAGGTTGGGCCGACGGCATTTTCGAGTCCGTTCGAGGCGTCTTCGGAATAGAAGGCCGTATAGTTGATGCCGGCGCCGACATAGGGCCGCACCGAGCTTTCGGGCGCGAAATGATATTGGGCGGTCAGGGTCGGCGGCAAGACCCAGGTCGATCCGAGCTGGCCGATGCCGCCGGTCGTGCCCGATGTTCCGCTGAAATCATGCTCGGTGGTCGCGGCGATCAGTTCGAAGCCGATATTGTCGGTCACCATATAGGTGATGTCGACTTCGGGCATGATTGCGTCGCTGACCTCGACTTCCTCGCCGGGAAAGGTCGGCAGGATCGAGCCGGAATTCTCGGTGGGAGAAATCACGACCGCCCGGACGCGCAGCAGCACGTCTCCGGCTTCGGCGAAGGCCGCCTGCGGGACGGCCGCTACGGCCAGCAAGGGAAGGAAGGATAACGCACGCATGGTGATGCCTTTCAGTTCGGTGTGTGTGTGCCAATGCTTTGGGGAGTGCGCGGTGGCGGCGCCTTGATCCTCGTCAACGGTTTTTTTGATCATGGTCAAGGAGATACGGCTCGGGACATGCTCATTGGCGAAGCATGTGGCCGTACATACCCGACCTGCTCGATCGCCCGGTTCCGCGCTATACGAGCTATCCGACCGCCGCCGAGTTCGCGCCGGTGGACGCCGGTTTTCACGAAGCGGGGTTTGACGATCTGGCGCCGGACGCGTCGGTCTCGCTCTATGCCCATATCCCCTTTTGCGAGAAGATCTGCTGGTATTGCGGGTGCAATACCGGCGCCGCCAACCGCGCCCATCGCCTGACGGCCTATCTCGATGCGCTGCACATGGAGATCGAAACGGTTGCCGAGCGGCTCGGAAACCAGCGGCCGATCACCCAGATCGCCTTTGGCGGCGGCAGCCCGAACGCGATCGATGCCGTCGATTTCGTCCGCCTGCTCGACCATCTGTGCATCGCCTTCGACGCGTTCGATGCGCGGCTTTCGATCGAGCTCGATCCGCGCAGCCTGACGCCCGAATGGACGGCCCTGCTGGGACGCGCCGGCGTGAGCCATGCGAGCCTCGGCGTCCAGACCTTCGATCCCGACCTGCAGGCGCGGATCGGTCGTATCCAGCCTGCGGACAGCATCGCGCGGGCGGTGGCCGGCTTGCGCGACAACGGCGTGACGTCGCTGAATTTCGACCTGATGTACGGCCTGCCGGGCCAGACCTATGCGGCGCTCGCCGAGACGCTGAAACAGGCGGTGGCGCTCCGGCCCGACCGGATCGCGCTGTTCGGCTATGCGCATCTTCCTTCTCTGATCAAGCGCCAGCAGAAGATCGACGCCCGCGACATGCCGGACGGCCGCGCCCGTTTCGACATGGCCGCGCTCGGTTTCGAGATGCTGACCGCGGCCGGCTATGTGCCGATCGGCTTCGATCATTTCGCGCGCGCGGGCGACGGCCTGGCGCAAGCCTGCGAAGCGGGCACGATGCGGCGCAATTTCCAGGGATTCACCGACGATCCGGGCGATGCGCTGATCGGTCTCGGCGCCAGCGCGATCAGCAGCTTCCCCGATCGCTTCGTGCAGAATGAGAAGAATAGCGGCCGCTACCGGATGCGCGCCGGCGCCCATATGCTGACTGCCGAACGCGGCGTCCTGCGCGGTCCGGCGGACCGGGCGCACGGCCGTATCATCGAACGCCTGTTATGCGCCGGTACGGCCGATATCCGCGGCATCCGGATGTCGGCCGCGATGCACGGGCGGCTGGCGCAGCTGACCGCGCTCGGCCTGGTCGAGCGGGACGGCGACCGCGTCACGATAACGCCCGATGGCCGGCCCTATGGCCGGACCATAGCGAGCCTGTTCGACGCCTATCGCGGCACGCAGGAAAAACGGTTCAGCAGCGCCGTCTGACGGCCGGCGCCTTCGCCCGATTCAGAACCAGAAACGGACGCCCGCCAGAAAGACGATCCTGTCCGGATCCTCGCCCGCGGCGCGCGCAAAGTCCGCCGTATCGCCGAACTGGCGCTGCCATTCGATGCCGATATAGGGGGCGAACTGAGGGCTGAATTCGTAGCGCAGGCGCAGCCCCGCTTCGAGATCGGAAAAGCCCGATCCGATCCCCAGCTCGGGAACGTCCTGCGCCGCGAAATTGAGCTCGACACGCGGCTGGAGGATCAGGCTCTGGGAGAGGCGCTGATCATATTCGGCCTCGATACGCGCGGTGAGATCGCCATCGTCCGAGAGGAACCCGGCGATATCGACCTCGAACATATAGGGCGCGAGCCCCTGTACGCCGAGCGCGAGATGGGTGCTGTCCGGCCCGTCGCGGAAGTCGGCGCGGACGCCGGCCTGGAAATCGAAGAACGGCCCGATCGCATGGCTCCACAGCGCCTGTATCTCGACCTCTTCCAGCGATCCGCCGAACGCGCCCTCGCCCTCGGACTTGATCCAGAGCCGGTCGATATCGCCGCCGTACCGCGCGTTGAGCTCCCAGGCATAGGCGTCCTCGCCGCTGCCGATCGCCGCCTCGAGCCGATCGACCGAAAACAGCCCGACCGTCATCGCGCCGGTCTCGCGGCGCAGATTCTCGCGCGCTTCGGCCATGACGGCGGGCGGGAAGACCGTGTCCGCCGCATGCGCCGGGCCCGAAAGGGCTTCGGGCGGCGGGCCGGACTGCGGCAGGGGCGTATCGCCCGCCATGCCCGGCATCGCATGTCCGGCGTGCGGGTCGTCAGCGGGCGTCGCATGCCCGTCATGCCTCTCGGCCGACCCGTCCATCCGGTGGCCTGCATGCGGATCGGGCTCGGCCGCCTGCGGCGTCGCATGGCCGTCATCGGACACGGTCTCGCTGCCCTGCGTCATGTCGTGACCGACATGGATGTCGGGCGCTTGCGCCGGCGACTGTTCGGCCTGAGCGTCCATCGCATGATCCGCGTGCGGATCGGCGGGCTGGCCGGTGCCATGGCCCTGGTGCTGGGCGACGGCCGGGCTGGCAGCGATCAGCGCGGCGAGGGCGATGGTCCGCTTCATGCAACGTCTCCGTCGAGCGGCCGCACGGTGACGACGTTGAACATCCCGGCATGCATGTGCATCATCAGATGGCAGTGGAACGCCCAGTCCCCGGGCGCGTCGGCCGTCAGGTCGAACTGCACGAAGCCGCCGGGCAGCACGTTGACCGTATGCTTGCGCGGATGGCGGCCGGGCCGGCCGTTGACCAGTTCGAAGAAGAAGCCGTGCAGGTGGATCGGGTGCGTCATCATCGTGTCGTTGACGAGCTTGACGCGTACCCGCTCGTCGCGTGCGAAGCGGATCGGCTCGACCTGCTCCGAGAACCGCCGTCCGTCGAACGACCACATATAGCGTTCCATATTGCCGGTCAGATGGATCTGGAGTTCGCGGCTCGGCCGGCGCGGGTCGGGATTGGGGGCGAGCGCCTCGAGATCGGTATAGACGAGCACGCGGTGCGGCACATCGTCGAGCCCCAGGCCGCGATCGCCGGTGCGGTCCGCCGGCATCGGCGCGATCATGTCGACGCCGGGATTGATATCGACGGTCGGCGCGAGCGATCCGTCGCGCATCGAATGATCCATCGCGCCGGAATCGCCCATGTCGTGACCCATGGCGGCGTGGTCCACCCCGTCGCCGGCCATCGCCATACCGCCCATGCCCATGTCGCGCATCGTGAGCGTCGGGCGCTCGCGCAGCGGCGGGACTTCGGCCGCCATGCCGGGCCGCGGCGCGAGAGTCGCGCGGCCCATGCCGGAGCGGTCTATGCTCTCGCTGACGATCGTATAGGCGCGATCCTCGGTCGGGTTGACGATCACGTCATAGGTTTCCGCAACGCCGATCTGGAACTCGTCGACGGTCACCGGGCGGACATTCTCGCCGTCCGCATTGACGACCGTCATCGGCAGGCCGGGAATGCGGACATTCATGATCGACATGGCGGACGCGTTGATGATGCGCAGGCGCACGCGTTCGCCGGGCGTGAACAGCCCGGTCCAGTTTTCCACCGGACCATGGCCGTTGACGAGATAGGTGTAGGTCGCGCCGGTCACGTCCGCGATGTCGGACGGCATCATCCGCATCCCGCCCCACATGGCGCGCTGCTCCATGGTCATCTCGCGGCCGTCGAAAAGCGTATTCTGCTGGCGGTTGAAATAGTCGGGGCTCTGCTTGAGGCGCGTCATGATCATGTGCGGATGCATGAAGCTCCAGTCGGACAGCACGATGATATGTTCGCGGTCATAGGCGACTGGGTCGTGATGTTCCGGGTCGATGACGATCGGCCCGTAATGCCCCATCGCCTCCTGCAGCCCCGAATGGCTGTGATACCAGTAGGTGCCGGCCTGGCGGATGGGGAACTCGTAGGTGAAGGTCTCGTGCGGCCGGATGCCGGGAAAGGAGATGCCGGGCACACCGTCCATCTGGAAGGGCAGGAGGATGCCGTGCCAGTGGATCGAACTGTCCTCGTCGAGATGGTTGGTTACGTCGATCCGGACATCCTGGCCCTCGCGCAGGCGGATCAGCGGCGCGGGAAGGGTGCCGTTGACGGTGATCGCATGACCGGTGCGCCCGCCGACGGTGAACGGCGTCTCGCCGATGCTGAGCGCAATCCGCTCGCCTGAAAGGACGCCGGGGCTCGTCGCCGCCATCGGCGCGTGATGGGCGTGGGACTGGGCGTGGGCCCAGCCGGGGAGGAGGGCGTTGATCGCCAGCCCGCCGCCGACCGCCAGCGCGCCGTTCAGCGCATCGCGTCGCGTAATCGTCATCTGTCCTGTCCTGCTAGCGTGTCATCTTGCCGAAGAGATCGACAAGTTCGCCGAATTTTTCGCGCTGGGCGGCGGCATCGCCGCTCTGCACGGCCTCTTCGATGCAATGGTTGGAATGGATCGCGAGGACCTTGGCCTTGGCGGCGCGCAGCGCGCCTTCCATCGCCGTCATCTGCTGGAGGATGTCGATGCAATAGCGATCGTCCTCCATCATCGTCGCGATACCGCGCGCCTGGCCCTCGATGCGCTTCATCCGCGCGATTTCCTTGTCGAATTTGCAGTGCGCCATGCGACCTTCCTGACTGTGGGTTGACGAACTATATACCTACCCCCAGTATAGTATCAAGGCCTGAGATCGGGAAGATACGGAATGAGCCAGGATTGTTGCCACACGGAAAGCGCACATCGTCCCGAGCACGGGGTTGCGGCGGAGGGCGCGATCTACACCTGCCCCATGCATCCCGAAATCCGGCAGAAGGGCCCCGGTTCCTGCCCGATCTGCGGCATGGCGCTCGAGCCGGAGCAGGTATTGCTCGAGACCGGTCCCGATCCAGAATATATCGACATGCGCCGCCGTTTCCGGATCAGCGCGGTCTTCACCGTCCCGCTCGTCATCTACGTGATGGGCGGAATGCTGCCGTCCCGTCCGTTCGACGGGCTCGTCGCGCCGGGCGTCGCGCAATGGATCGAATTGGCGCTGGCCGCGCCCGTGGTCCTGTGGGGTGCCTGGCCGTTCTTCGTCCGCGCCGTCCAATCGGTGCGCACCATGAACCTCAACATGTTCACGTTGATCGGCCTCGGCGTGTTCGTGGCCTTCGCGTTCAGCGTGGTCGCGACCGCCGTGCCGGATATCTTCCCTGCGGCGTTCCGGAATGCGGACGGGCGGGTCGGCGTCTATTTCGAGGCGGCGGCGGTCATCACCACGCTCGTCCTGCTGGGTCAGGTGCTGGAACTGAAGGCGCGGGGCCAGACGTCCAGCGCCCTGAAGGCGCTGCTCGAACTGGCGCCGCCGGTCGCGATCCGGATCGCCGACGACGGCACGGAGTCCGAGATATCGCTGGACGAGGTGCGGGTCGGCGACCGGTTGCGCGTCCGGCCGGGTGAGAAGGTCCCGGTCGACGGCGTCGTGCTCTCCGGCGCGAGCGCGGTCGACGAGGCGATGGTGACCGGCGAACCGATCCCGGTGCGCAAGGAAGAGGGCGATCCGGTGACCGGCGGCACCGTTAACCAGACCGGCGGTTTCGTGATGGAAGCCCAGCGGGTCGGCGCGGATACGTTGCTTGCCAAGATCGTCCAGATGGTGGCCGAAGCGCAGCGGAGCCGGGCGCCGATCCAGCGGCTCGCCGACAGCGTCGCCGGCTGGTTCGTACCGGCTGTCGTTGTCATCGCGATCATCACCTTCATAGTCTGGTCGATCTGGGGTCCAAGCCCCGCGATGGCCTACGCCCTGGTCAACGCGATCGCCGTCTTGATCATCGCCTGCCCGTGCGCCCTGGGCCTCGCCACGCCGATGTCGATCATGGTCGGCACCGGCAAGGGCGCGCAGAACGGCATCCTGATCAAGAATGCCGAAGCGCTGGAGACCTTCGAGAAGGTCGACACCGTGGTCGTCGACAAGACCGGTACGCTGACCGAGGGCAAGCCGAAGCTGGTGGCCGTGGAGACCGTTTCGGGTGTCGACGAGGATGAGTTGTTGCGGCTGGTCGCCGCCGTCGAACGGTCGAGCGAACATCCGCTCGCCGCAGCGATCGTCGACGGCACCGAGGATCGCGGACTGGAACTGGCCGAAGCGCATGACTTCGCCTCGGTGACCGGGGAGGGCGTCGAGGCCCGTGTCGAAGGGCGGGCGGTCGCCATCGGCAACGAGAAAATGATGCAGCGAACGGGTGCGCTCGACGCGGCGCTGGCCGTCCGCGCAAGCGAAGGCCGGGAACTCGGACGGACCGTCATGTTCGTCGCGCTCGACGGCGCGGCGGCCGGGATCGTCGCCGTAGCCGACCCGATCAAGGAGACCAGCGCCGATGCGATCGCTGATCTTAACCGCGCGGGCATCCGCGTCGTCATGCTGACGGGCGATGCCGAGGGCACGGCACATGCCGTTGCAAGCCAGGTCGGGATCGACGAGGTCCGCGCCAACGTCTCGCCCGAGGACAAGAACCGGACAGTCGGGGAATTGCGGGCCGAGGGTCGTATCGTCGCCATGGCGGGCGACGGCATCAACGATGCGCCCGCGCTTGCCGCCGCCGATATCGGCGTGGCGATGGGAACCGGGACCGACGTGGCCATGGAGAGCGCGGGGATAACGCTGGTGAAAGGCGATCTTGCCGGTATCGCCAAAGCCCGGCGGCTGAGCGCGATGACGATGCGCAACATCCGCCAGAACCTGTTCTTCGCGTTCATCTACAACGGGCTGGGCGTTCCGATCGCGGCGGGCGTCCTCTATCCGGTATCCGGCCTGTTGCTGAGTCCGATGATTGCCGCGGCGGCGATGAGTCTCAGCTCGCTGTCGGTGATCGGCAACGCGTTGCGGTTGCGATCGAAGGTCTTGGGATAACGTCTTGCCTGCGGCCGAAAACGCCTCAGTATCCGCGATACCGGATGAACCGGCGCTACCTGTTCTTGGTGGCGGCGAAAGCCCCGTCGTGAAAGCGGATCACATGATCGGCATGCCGCAGCGCCGGAAGCCGTGTGAACCGGCCGATAAACCGCTCGCACCCCTTGCTCATCTCCACATTGCAGACCGTACCGTCGGCCAGCCGAAATACGGCCACACACCGGGGTCCGGCGGGCGTCGAGATGTCTGAAAGGGGAGCGCGGCGGTCCATGACCGTGACATGGCGCAGAGACCTTAAGAAATTGTCGACAACGCCCTTTTGGACCGCCGGTTAACCATTTGCCGCGCCTGCGCGCGAAACTGTCTTGCTACGAGACGGCCAGAAAATCGCGCGAATATCGTTTGCCCGGTGTAACCAAATATGTTTAGATTCCATACACCTTGTTCGGAGATTGTTTAGTGGACCAGAGCAGGATCGGATCGACGGACAGTCAGACGCTTCCGAACGAGGTGACCGATGCGCTGATCGACGAATCCGATCTTCAGCGCGTTACCCGCCCCCGGCCCTCGCCGTTGTTCGATCTTGGCCAGCTTGATGTCAGCTGGGACGGGAAGCGAAAGACGCTCTGGACCTATATGACCCCCGACGGCCGCCCGAGCTTCAACCTGGCGATGCTGCGCGATTTCGACGTCTGGCAGAATGAGATCGCCCGACTGTACGGAGAGGGCGGCGAACAGCTCGAATATCTGGTGCTCGGATCGCGTTTTCCGGGCGTCTGGAATTTCGGCGGCGATCTCGGGCTCTTTTCCCAATATATTCGCAGCCAGAATCGCCAGGCGCTCGTCGACTATGGCCGGGCCTGCAACCACATCCTGTTCCGCAACATGAAAGGCCTGGAACTGCCGATCGTGACGATCGGGCTCGTTCAGGGCCAGGCGCTGGGTGGCGGCTTTGAAGCGCTGATGTCGTTCAACGTCATCGTCGCCGAACGCAGCGCGAAATTCGGGTTGCCGGAAATCGCCTTCGGCCTGTTTCCCGGCATGGGTGCGCATGCGCTGCTGGCGCGCCGGCTCGGTTTCGCGAAGGCCGAGTCGATGATCCTGAGCGGGAAGACATATACCGCCGAAGAAATGTTCGATCTCGGTCTCGTCCATTATCTCGCGGAGGATGGCGAGGGAGAGCAGACGGTGCTCGACTATATCGGACAGAATAGCCGCCGCCAGGCCGGCAATCACGCGGTGTTCAAGGCGAGCCGGGAGGTCTGGCCGGTCACCCTCGGCGAGCTGAACTCGATTGTCGAGATATGGGCGGATACGGCCTTGAAGCTGCGGGACAGCGATTTGCGCCTGATGGAGCGGCTGGTGCGCGCCCAGAGCAAATTATCGGCGAAGATCAGCGCAAATTGACGATCTGCCGATCGCCGGAATCCGACAAATCTTCGAGACTGAGCCGCTGTGAGGCCTGGGTCGCGGTCATCGGCCGCGCATAGTAGAAGCCCTGGACGCGGCTGCAGCCGGCTTCGCGTACGCGCTGCAACTGCTCCTCGGTCTCCACGCCCTCGGCGACAGTAGCGACATCGAGGGATTTGGCGAGCTGGACGACGGCGCCGATGATCTTCTGGTCGGTCGGACTGTTGCCGATGTTGCGGATGAACGACTTGTCGATCTTGATCGTGTCGAATTCCCAGCTGCGCAGATAGGTGAGCGACGAGAAGCCCGTGCCGAAATCGTCGAGACACAGGCGCAGGCCCATCTTCTGAAGCTGGCGCAGCAGAGAATTGGTGTGCGGGTTCTTGTCGAGCAGCACCGATTCCGTGATCTCGAGCTCCAGCCGCCGCGCCACCATGCCCGTGTTGACGAGCGTTTCGATGATCGTGACGGGAAGATTGTTCTGCTTGAGCAGGGCCGGAGAGATGTTCACCGATACGTTGATCTCCTCGGGCCAGTCGGCCGCCGCTTCGCAGGCCTTGCGGAGCACCCATTCGGTGATGTCGCCGATCAGGCCCGCGCTTTCGGCCACGGGAATGAACACGGCCGGGCTGACATCGCCAAGCTCCGGATGTTTCCACCGAAGCAGCGCCTCGCAACTCTTCGTCCGGCCGGTTTCCAGATCGATGATCGGCTGGAACAGCACCGTGAATTCTTCATTGGCCAGCGCGTCGGTCAGGCCGGACTCGATCTGGCGGTGCATGAGGAAATCTTCATGCATGAACGGCTCGAACGCGCGGACCCGTTTTCCGCCCTCATTCTTGGCGTGATAGAGCGCGATATCGGCATTCTTGAGCATGATTTCGCTCTGGCGCCCGTGATCGGGGGCGACGGCGACGCCCAGCGATGCGGCGACCTCCACCGTATTCTCGTTGATGCTGACCGGCTGCGACACGGATTCCAGTATTTCGTTGCCCAGCTGGCTGGCCTCTTCCGCGCTGTCGACGATGGCCATGATCACGAACTCGTCGCCACCGAACCGGGCGAGCCAGCCGCGATTGCCCAGCACCGCCTTTACCCGCTGGGCGGTTACGATGAGCACCTTGTCGCCGGCCAGATGTCCCAGCGTATCGTTGATGGTCTTGAAATGATCGAGGTCCATCCAGATCACCGCCAGCTTGTCGGGATTGTCCTGGTCGATCGTGTCCAGCAGTTCGCCGAGCCGCATCTGCATTGCCAGGCGATTGTCGAGACCGGTCAGCATGTCGCTGCGCGCCATCTTCTCGAACCGCGCGGCGACCTCGCTCTTTTCCTGCTTGCCGGACAGCGCTGTGTAGACGACCTCGTAGGTCTGCAGGGTGATATCGAACACGCCGATGGCGAAAATGACGATGATGATGCCGAGGACCCAATAGATCGGATCGTCTGTCGCCCAAAGTCCGACCGTCATCGGCAAGACCGCCAATGCCACTTGCCCGAGAGCGATTATGGGACGGCCGGCATTGCGGGGTGCGACGCCGGCGGCATAGCCGGTTGTCATTGTCACCGCGAGCAACTGCAACGTCGTATTGTTCGTCTGGCTCAGAACAAGGAACGTCTGCACGCCGAGAAGGGATGCGTATAGCCAGGCGCCGATCTCATATATGCGCTCCCAATGGACGCGCTGTGTTTCGGCCTGTTTGGTGCCCACCCATTTGTAGATGAAGGCGCTGGCGATCCGGAGCAGGCCGACGACATGGATCACGATCGAGAAAAAGATGAGCGTGACGTTGCCCGACATATAGGCGATCGTCGCAGCAACCGTGCTGCCCGCAATCGCGCCGACGACGAGCGATGTGGGCGACGTGTACAGGGTACCGACCAGCGCGGCGCGAACCTGCCGCGCCAGCGAACTCTCCGAGGCCGCTAAATGCCGTAATTTGGTGCCGACAGCCGGCATTGATATCTCCCGTACCCCGGTATCGATAAAGGCATATGGTTAAGGATCTGTGGGTTTTTGGCCGGCAAAATGCGCAAAATCGGCGGGTTGTTTCGGTCATGCTGTCGGCCGGCGATGCCTTAGCCGACCAACCGATGCTCCCATTTGCTTCCGACGATCTCTCTCGTCCGTTCGATGGGCATCGGACGGCCGAAAAGATAGCCCTGGATCTGGTGGCATCCGAGATCGCGCATGCGGTTGAAATCCTCGGCGGTTTCCACGCCCTCGGCGGTGATGAGCAGTCGGAAGCTGTTGGCGAGCATGACGATCGCCTGGATGATCGAAACGGTTTCCTCGCGGGTAGCCGCCTCGCGGACGAAACTCCCGTCGATCTTCAGCTTGTGGAAGACCGCCTTGTTGAGATAGCCGAGCGAGGAATAACCGGTTCCGAAATCATCGAGCGCAATGCCGACGCCGAGGCCGCGGAGCCGCTTGAGTACGTCGATCGCATTGCCCGCGCCGCTCATGAAAACCGATTCCGTCACTTCGAGTTCGAGCCGGTTCGCCGACATGCGGGATTTTCGCAGCGCTTCGGAAACGGTGTTGGGCAGCGCCGGCACGACCAGCTGGAGCGGCGACACGTTGACCGCGACCGTGATATCGTCGGGCCAGGTCGCGGCATCCATACAGGCCTGGTGCAGAACCCAGGACCCCAGTTCCTCGATCAGGCCGCTTTCCTCGGCGATCGGAATGAATACGGCCGGCGAGATCGGGCCGCGTGTGGGATGGTTCCACCGGAGCAGTGCCTCGAACCCGGTCACCCGCTGGGTCTGTGCCGACACCAGCGGCTGGTAGAGCAGGTTGAACTGATCGGTCCCGATCGCCTGCCGCATGTCATGCTCCAGCCGAACGCGTTCTTCGGCCTCGACCTGCATCTGGGGATCGAAGTTGCAGAATGTCGCGCGGCCCAGCGATTTGGAATGATAGAGCGCGAGGTCGGCTTTGCGGACCAGGTCGTCGACCGTGTCTCCGTCGATCGGGCCGTAGGCGCAGCCGATGCTGAGGCCGATCCGGATCTGCACATTGTCGATCATATAGGGTTCGCTGACCGCGCCGATCAGTTTTTCGGCGAGCGCCTCGACGCCGACCCGGCTTTGCGCGTCGTCCACAACGACCGCGAATTCGTCGCCGCCAATCCGGCCGACGGTCCCGCGATTGCCGACAACGTCGCCGAGACGCCGGGCGACCGTCTTCAGGACCGCATCGCCCTTGGGATGGCCGAACGTGTCGTTGACCGGCTTGAAGCCGTCCAGATCGAGAAACATGATCGCGCAGGGTACGCCCTTTTCCTTCGCATCGCCGAGCGCCGTATCGAGCAGCGTTCGCACGCGCGAACGGTTGGGCAGACCGGTGAGCACGTCGAGATTCGCGAGATGCTGCAGCTTGGCGTGCGAACTCTTCGAATCGGTGATGTCGAGACCGACGCCGCGATATCCCTGGAATTCGCCATCCTCGTCGATTATCGGACTGCCGGACAATGTGACCCAGCGCCGGGACTTGCCGTTCCCCAGCTCCAGTTCGACCTTCGTGAACCGCTCGCGCTTGGCAAGAATTTCGCCGACGCCGGACTGGTTCCCCAACGTGGCGGCGAGCGATTTTCCGAGGAGCTGATATGTGGCCGTGCCGAGCAGTTCGCCCATGCGCGGCGAAACATAGGTCAGGCAGAGCTGGCCATCGACCTGCCAGAGCCATCCCGCGCCGCGATCTTCATATTCCTGAAGCAGGTGCCGGATATCGGCGCGTTTCGCGGCGAGCACTCCGGCCCGGTCGATCTGTCCCTGCCAGGATCGGGCGAGGAGCAGGAACCCGACCATCGCCGCGGCTGCAAACGCACCGAGGATGGCAATGCCGGGAAGCGCGGCCGCGCCGACGCCATGATACGCCGCAAAGGAAAGGCCGGCGGCGAGGATGGACACCCACAAGACCACAGCCATCGGTATCACGGCGACGGACACCCCGCTGACGATCATCACCGCGACGATGCCGCCGGTGAAAGTGTAGTTGATCGGCGCGCCGGAAAGCGCTGCATAGACCGGCATGGCGATCCACAGCCCGGCGCGGACGGCGCCGTCGATCGCGGCGATGTGAATTTTCGAGACCGGCTGCTGGTCTGTACGGCGGACCATCGCCGTCCGGTTCAACCATCGCGCCGAGATATAGGTGGCGGCGATGATCAAAGCGAGCCAGCCGAGCAACAGCTGCAGCGAAAGGCTCTGGCGCTCGAGGATGGCGAAGACGACCGCACAGATCGTCTGCGTGACGCCCGAATAGAGCGTAAATCGCGAGAGGATGGCGAGCTGGGCCGTGCGGACTTCGCCGGCAGGCGCGTGGCGCTCCTCGATCATATGCGCCGGTCCCCGCGCATCGCTGTCGCGTCGCGTCGCCCCCTGCGCGTCTACGTTTCGATTGCGGTCCTGATTTGGCATATGTCCCGGCTCGATATAGTTCGCCGGTCATCTAGACATGAACCTTTTGATGCTTGGTTAAGACGGGGTTGGGAATAAATATACCGAATTTCAGGAAATCGGCGCTGGCAACGGCCTCCGGCGCGTCCAAACCCCCAATTTGTTTTGCGAAATCGTCCGATATCGCCTAGACCTCCGCCCATTATTCCGTGGGACCGTCGATCGAACCGGTTCGCACATATTAGGAGAGCCTAGATGCGCAACGCGCTTTTTCTCGCGGTGAGCGGCCTCGCCCTGACCGCGTCTTTCACACCTCTTGCAGGGGATGCCGCGATGGCGAACCATCACGCGACGGCGGCCGAAGCGCCGGATACCGACAATCCGCTCCTGGCCGACTGGACGGGGCCCTATGAGGGCGTGCCGCCCTGGGACCAGATGGCGCCCGGTCATTTCCCCGGCGCTTTCGAGGCTGCGATGGCGGAAATGCGCGCCGAGGTGCAGGCGATCATCGACAATCCCGAGCCGCCGACCTTCGAGAACACCAACCAGGCAATGGAACTGGTCGGCGACCGGATGAACAACGTTCAGGCGATGTTCGGCGTCGCGGTCAGCAATGTCAGCAACGACGAGTATCGGGCCGTGCAGCGCGAATGGTCGCCGCGCCTCGCGAGCTTCTATCAGGAACTTTATCTCCAGCCCGAACTGATCGAACGCTATCGCGCCGTCTATGAAGGGCGCGAGGATGCCGGCCTGAACGCCGAACAGCTGCGGCTGGTCGAGCGCGACTATGAACAGCTGGTGCGTCAGGGCGCGCTGCTCGAGGGCGCCGATCGCGAGCGGCTCGACGAGATCACGGCGGAACTGGCCGGGCTCTACAGCGAGTTCAGCAACAAGGTACTCGCCGACGAGGAAACCTATGTCCTGCTCGACGGCGAAGACGATCTGGCGGGTCTTTCCGACAGCTTCATCGCAACGCTGCGCGCAGCCGCCGAAGAACGCGGCGTCGAAGGCTGGGCGATCGTCAACACCCGCTCCTTCATGCAGCCCTTCCTCCAATATTCGACCCGGCGCGACCTGCGCGAGCAGGTGTGGCGCGCCTATGTCAATCGCGGCGACAATGGCGATGCCAACGATACGAACGCGCTCATCGCCCAGATCCTGGCCCTGCGCGCCGAGCGCGCCGCGCTGCTCGGGTTCGAGACCCACGCCCATTGGCGCATGGACGACACGATGGCCGGAACGCCGGAAGCGGCCAACGACCTGATGATGCGAGTCTGGCCGGCCGCCGTCGCGCGCGTTGCCGAAGAAGTCGCGGACATGCAGGCGATCGCCGACGAAGAGGGCGCCGGCATCACGATCGAGCCCTGGGACTATCGCTTCTACGCCGAAAAGGTCCGGCAGGCGCGCTACAATGTCGATGAAGCGGAGATCAAACCCTATCTCCAGCTGGAAAATATGATCAACGGCATGTTCTACATGGCCGAACAGCTCTGGGATCTGGAGTTCACCGAGAATACCGGCGAAATCCCGGTCTTCCAGGAGGATGTGCGGACCTTCGTGGTCAGCGACACGCGCGACGGATCCAATGTCGGCGTCTTCTATCTCGATACCTATGCGCGGACGGGCAAGCGCTCGGGCGCCTGGATGACGACCTATCGCAGCCAGCAGACGCTGGGCGGCGAACAGAATGTGCTGGCATCGAACAACAACAATTTCACCGAGCCGCCCGAGGGCGAGCCCGCCCTGATCAGCCTCGACGACGCGCGGACGCTGTTTCACGAGTTCGGGCACGGCATCCATTACCTGCTGCAGGACGTCTATTATCCGAGCCTCGCCGGAACGCCGCGCGACTTCGTCGAATATCCGAGCCAGGTGATGGAGAACTGGGTGCTGACGCCCGAGATTCTCAACCGCTTCGCCCGCCATGTCGAAACCGGCGAACCGATGCCGCAATCGCTGGTCGAGCGGATCGAGGCGAGCGACACGTTCAACCAGGGCTTCGCCACGGTCGAATATCTGGCCTCGGCGATCGTCGACATGCGGCTCCACAATCGCGCCGAGCCGATCACCGATGTCGACGCGTTCGAGCGCGAGACGCTGGCCGAGATCGGCATGCCCGACGAGATCGTGATGCGGCACCGCCTGCCGCAGTTCAATCACCTCTTCTCGTCGGACGCCTATTCGGCAGGCTATTACAGCTATCTCTGGTCCGAAACGATGGACGCCGACACCTGGGAAGCGTTCGTCGAGAGCGGCGATGTCTGGAACCGCGAGATCGCCGACCGGTTCCGCGCGACCTTGCTGTCGACCGGCAACGAGACCGACCGGGCCGAAGCCTATCGCCAGTTCCGCGGCCGCGATCCGGATGTCGATGCGCTGCTGAGGAAGCGCGGTTTCCCGGTTCCGGAGAGCGACACCACCACCGACGATTGAGGTACGGCCCATGACCATCGCAGCCCTGCGTACGCCCGAGGATCGCTTCGAAAACCTCCCGGATTTCGATTATCCGGTAGACTATGCGGACGATCTGCCGGGCTATGAGGGGCTGCGGGCGGCCTGGGTCGATGCGGGGCCGCAGGATGCCGACCGCGTCTTCCTGTGCCTGCACGGCGAGCCGAGCTGGAGCTTTCTCTACCGCAAGATGATCCCGGTGTTCCTCGAAAGCGGGGCCCGGGTAGTCGCACCCGATTTCTTCGGTTTCGGGCGGTCGGACAAGCCGACCGAGGCGGAGGCCTACGGTTTCGATTTCCACCGCGATTACATCCTCGCGCTGGTCGAGCGGCTCGACCTCGAGAACATCACCCTGGTCGTGCAGGACTGGGGCGGGCTCATCGGCCTGACCCTGCCGGTCGATGAGAAATTCCGCGCACGCTTCTCGCGGCTGATCGTGATGAACACGGGGCTCGGCATCGGCAAGGCGCCGAGCGAGGGCTTTATCGCCTGGAAGAATTACGCGGCCTCGACACCCGACCTGCCGATCGGCGAGCTGATCGCGCGCGGCACGCCGCATATGACCGACGCCGAAAAGGCCGCTTACGACGCGCCGTTTCCCTCGCCAGACTACAAGATGGGCGCGCGGCGCTTCCCGGAACTTGTGCCGATCTCGCCGGAGATGGAGGGCGTCGAGGTCAGCCTGAAGGCCGCGGCCTTCTGGAAGGACGAGTTCAACGGCGCGAGCTTCATGGCGGTCGGCGATGCCGATCCCGTCCTAGGTCCCGATGTGATGAACCGGCTGCGCGAGAATATCAAAGACTGTCCCGAACCGATGATGATCGAGGGCGGCGGCCATTTCGTGCAGGAATGGGGCGAGCTCATCGCGCGCGCCGCGCTCAAGCATTTCGGCGATCCGTAGATAGGCGAACTAAAGCAGAATCCTCTCAGTCTGAGGTGTTCGTCATTGCGAGCGCAGCGAAGCAATCCAGAGCGGCTAGCGATGGCGTTTGCCGCTCTGGATTGCTTCGTAGCCTTCGGCTCCTCGCAATGACGATTTAGTTGAGGCCCATCATAGCCTAGCCGCCCTCACCGCGGCGCTCCGCCTTCAGCACGGGGCCGTCTTCGGAATAGAGCGTCAGCGACCCGAAACTCTCCACGTTCAGCGTGATGACGCTACCGAGCGCGGCGAAAAACTGGTCCTCGCGTTCGCTCGCTACCGGATCGATGCACGCGCGGCGCGTCGAGGCCACCGGACCGATCGACAGCGCGTCGTCGAGCACATAATCGGCGCGGAACCGGTTGCAGCCGCCGGTGCCAAACATGCCGCCCTCGCCGTCGAAGCGGAAGTTGATACCGGCATCTTCGGGGATGGCCTCGCCCATCAGTTCGGTGACGTGCCAGTCCGCGCCGCTGAGCACGTCCTGCGAATCCCCGCCGCAGCCGAAAAAATACAGCCCGTCGACAAAGACGCGCACCGACTGCGGATAGGGCCGGTCGGACATGCCGTCGCTGCACAGCTCGTTCTGGATCAGGACGATGAAGTCCCGATTGCCTTCATTTTCAGACCGGCTGATGAAAACGGCGCCCTCGGGTGAAAAGGTTTCGCCCGGCCGGTCCGCTTCCGCGGTGAAAACGCCGGCATGTTCGAACACCATCCTCTCTTCGCCGATTGTCATCGACCAGAAGGGTTCGGTGCCGGTGCCGCGATACCCGGTCCAGGGATCCGGCGCCGCTTCGGTTCCGCTGTCGTGATGGTCGGCGAGCGCCGGGCCTGCGGGAATGAGCATGACGGCGGCTGCTGCGCATGCGTGAAACAGGCTTTTCATCGAATCATTTCCCCACAATTGACGCTCCGGTCTGCGGCGCAGATGCCACCGCGCGACAAAGCTATCAAACTGCCGTGTAATTATATTATAAGAGCCGCAACAAACGATTCGGCTGGACAGGATGTCTGATGGCTAGCGATACGGAGCGGCGCAATCTGCCGCCACTCGAACTTTACGTGCCCGAACCCAAATTCCGCCCCGGCGACGAGGCGGACTTTTCGGATATCCAGGTGCCGCCCGCCGGCGAGACCCGGCGGCCCGATACCGCCGCCGATCACGGCGAGATGCCCGATCTCGCCTATGGTCTCGTCCGCGTGCTCGACGACGAGGGCAGGGCGGTCGGCCCCTGGGACCCGAAGCTCGATCCGGATACCTTGCGCAAGATGCTGCGCGCGATGGCGCTCACCCGCGCATACGACCAGCGCATGTTCCGCGCCCAGCGCCAGGGCAAGACGAGCTTCTACATGAAATGCACGGGCGAGGAGGCGGTGGCGATCGCCGCGACCTTCGCGCTCGACCGCGACGATATGTGTTTCCCCTCCTATCGCCAGCAGGGCATCCTGATCGCGCGGGACTGGTCGCTCGTCGACATGATGAACCAGGTCTATTCCAACAAGAAGGACCGGCTGATGGGCCGCCAGCTGCCGATCATGTATTCGACGAAACAGGGCGGCTTCTTCTCGATTTCGGGCAATCTCGCGACGCAGTATCCGCAGGCCGTCGGCTGGGCGATGGCGAGCGCGGCGAAGGGCGACACGCGGATCGCCGCGACCTGGACCGGCGAGGGGTCGAGCGCGGAGGGCGATTTCCATTCGGCCTGCATCTTCGCCGCCGTCTACAAGGCGCCGGTCATCATGAACGTCGTCAACAACCAATGGGCGATCAGCTCGTTCAGCGGCTTCGCCGGCGGCGAGGCGACGACCTTCGCCGCGCGCGCGGTCGGCTACGGCATCGCCGGCCTGCGGGTCGACGGCAATGACGCGCTGGCCGTCTACGCGGCGACCCAATGGGCGGCCGAACGCGCGCGCACGAACAGGGGCCCGACCCTGATCGAACATTTCACCTATCGTGCGGAAGGCCATTCGACGTCGGACGATCCGTCGCAATACCGCTCGGCCGACGAGGCCGCGGAATGGCCGCTCGGCGATCCGATCGCGCGGCTGAAAAACCATCTGATCGTGCTTGGCGAATGGGACGAGGAGCGCCAGCAGGAGATGGACGAAGAGGTCGCTATTCAGGTCAAGACGGCGCAAAAACAGGCCGAGAAAAACGGCATTCTCGGCCATGGTCTGCATCAGCCTCTCGAAACCATGTTCGAACAGGTGTTCGAGGAAATGCCCTGGCACCTGCGCGAGCAGGAACAGGAAATGCTCGACGAGAACGAAGCTGCCAACAATGTGTGCAAGACGCGATGAGCAAGGACGATAACAGCACCACGCAGCGCAACATGATCCAGGCGATCAACAGCGCCATGGATGTGTGCATGGAGCGCGACGAGAATGTCTGCGTGTTCGGCGAGGATGTCGGCTATTATGGCGGCGTGTTCCGCGCGACCGCCGGCCTCCAGGAGAAATACGGCAAGACGCGCAGCTTCGACACGCCGATCAACGAATGCGGGATCATCGGAGTCGCGGTCGGCATGGCGGCCTACGGCATGCGCCCGGTCGCCGAGATCCAGTTCGCCGATTACATCTATCCCGGCCTCGACCAGCTGGTCTCCGAAGCGGCGCGGCTCCGCTATCGCTCGGCCGGCGAATTCACCGCGCCGCTCACGATCCGCTCGCCGTTCGGCGGCGGCATCTTCGGTGGACAGACGCACAGCCAGTCGCCCGAAAGCATCTTCACCCATATCTGCGGCGTGAAGACGGTCATCCCTTCGACCCCCTATGACGCCAAGGGCCTGCTGATCGCGGCGATCGAGGATCCCGATCCGGTCGTCTTCTTCGAGCCCAAGCGCATCTACAACGGCCCGTTCGACGGCCATTACGACACGCCGGTCGAGCCCTGGTCCAAGCATCCGGCGAGCGAGGTGCCGGACGGCCATTACGTGATCCCGCTCGGCAAGGCGAACGTGCTGCGCGAAGGCAGCGCAGTGACGATGCTCTGCTACGGCACGATGGTGCATGTGACGATGGCGGCGGTCGAGGAACTCGGCATCGACGCCGAAGTGATCGACCTGCGCACGCTCCTGCCGCTCGACATCGAAACCATCGAGGAATCGATCAGGAAGACGGGGCGCTGCGTGGTCGTGCACGAGGCGACCCGGACGTCGGGTTTCGGCGCGGAGCTGGCGGCGCTCGTGCAGGAGCGCTGCTTCTATCATCTCGAAGCGCCCATCCAGCGGGTCACGGGCTATGACACGCCCTATCCGCACAGCCTGGAATGGGCCTATTTCCCGGGGCCGGTGCGCCTGCGCCTGGCAATCGAACGCGTCATGGAGGACGTCAGTGGCGAAGTATAAATTCAAGCTCCCCGATATCGGCGAAGGCATTGCCGAGGCCGAGATCGTCGCCTGGCACGTGAAGGTCGGCGACGAGATCGAAGAGGATCAGGGCATCGCCGACATGATGACCGACAAGGCGACGGTCGAGATGGAATCGCCGGTCAGCGGCACCGTCGTGGAGCTGAACGGCGAGGAGGGCGAGATGCTGGCGATCGGATCGGTGCTCGCGGTGATCGAGACGGACGACATTCCAGACGAGGACGACGAGGCGGCGATCGCCGAGAAGGTCAAGGCGCAGGCCGAAGACGACGCGGCGAAAGTCGAGGCAGCCGAAGACGAACCGGAAGC
>NZ_JBQLZM010000114.1:0-6800 GCF_052168275.1 Parasphingopyxis sp.
GCCAATAGCCTGCCGGTCACCTTCTGGGCGCGCGACATCCACTGGCGCGGGCAGAGCGAGATCGGCAGCGGGCATTTCACGCTGTTCGGCGGAGACGCGATGGTGATGCTGGACGGCGACGTCCGGCCCGACGGGATGGACGGCGTCGACTGGCGCGCCGTCGCCGCGCGCAACCCGGACGCCCGCGCCTATCTGGTCTGGGCGCGGATGCCGTTCGTCGAGCGCCGGGAGGGTCGGACGCTGCTGCGCGACCAGAGATTCACCTTTGACGGTATTGGGGACCGCTTCACGGTCGATGTAACAGCTTCGGAATGAGCAATATTTCCATCGTCTGGTTCCGCCGCGATCTCCGCCTGTCCGATCAGGCGGCGCTCGCCGAAGCCGCATCGCGCGGCCCCGTCATTCCCGTCTATATCCTCGACGACGAAACGCCGAAGCACCGCAAGATGGGTGCGGCTTCGCGCTGGTGGCTCCACCATTCGCTGGAGTCGCTCGACCAAAGCCTGCGCGACAAGGGCTCGCGGCTGATCCTGCGGCGCGGGACGAGCGCGACGATCCTCGCCGATATCGCGGCCAAGGCCGGGGCCTCCGAAATCCACGCGCTGCGCCATTACGAGCCTTGGTGGCGCAATGCCGAGCGCGACCTGAAAGAGGCGCTGCCCGACGGGGTCGAACTCCGCCTGCACGACGGCAACTATCTGATGCCGCCGGGTTCGGTGACGACCGGCGCGGGCGATCCCTACAAGATCTA
Source organism: Parasphingopyxis sp. (assembly GCF_052168275.1). Lineage (GTDB taxonomy): Bacteria > Pseudomonadota > Alphaproteobacteria > Sphingomonadales > Sphingomonadaceae > Parasphingopyxis. Next base: position 752 of record NZ_JBQLZM010000114.1, read on the forward strand.
CACGCCCTTCTGGAAATCGCTGCGCGAGCATATGCCGCCCCCCGAGCCGTCCCGCACGCCCCAGGCGATCGATGCGCCCGGCGAGTGGCCGGCGAGCGACGCTCTCGGCGACTGGGGCCTGCTGCCGACCAGGCCGAACTGGGCGACGGGCTTCGACGTCTGGAGCCCGGGCGAAGAGGGCGCGCGGCGCAATGTCGATGCCTTTGTCGACAAGGCGACGCGCTATGACGACCGCCGCAACCTGCCGAGCATCGAAGGCACGGCGCGCCTCTCGCCGCATCTCCATTTCGGCGAGGTCTCGCCCGCCTATGTCTGGCACCGCGTATCGGGGCCTGGCCGCGATGTGACGACCTTCCGGAAGGAGCTGGTCTGGCGCGACTATGCCCAGAATGTGATCCTGCAATTCCCGAAATATGGCGGCGAAGGCTATCGCGACCAGTTCGCCGATTTCCCCTGGCGCGATTTCCGCTCCTCGGCCGTGCGCGACGAGTTCGATCGCTGGTGCCGGGGCGAGACCGGCTATCCGATCGTCGATGCCGGGATGCGCGAGCTCTGGGAAACGGGCTGGATGCACAACCGGGTCCGGATGATCGCCGCGAGCTTCCTGATCAAGCATCTGCTGATCGACTGGCGCGAGGGCGAGCAATGGTTCTGGGACACGCTGGTCGACGCCGATTACGGATCGAACAGCACCAACTGGCAATGGGTCGCGGGCACCGGCGTCGATTCCAACATGTTCGTGCGGATCATGGCGCCACTCTCGCAGTCCGAGAAATTCGACGCGGGCGACTATATCCGCCGCTGGGTGCCCGAGCTGGCGGACATCGACGATCCGTATGTCCACGACCCCGAAGAGCATGGCTGCCGGCCCGACGATTACCCGGCCAAGATCATCAGCCATCGCGAAGCCCGCCAGCGCGCGCTGGACGCCTACGACACGGTCAAGAATTAGGCCGTCTCGGCGGGCCGGAAGCGTTGCGCTCGGCAACCCTTTTGGGCCATAAGCCCGCGCAGGAGGGGATATGGCGAGCAGTCCGTCACCGCGCGGGGAGCATCTGCTGAAGGCGGATCGCGGTTTTGCGACCGGATCGTCCTGGCTGTCGCGCCTGTTCGCGCCCGGCTTTCACAAGCTGCTCGACCGGATCGACACCGGCCTCGCGACGGGCCGCCTCGACGCGCGCCTGCCGGGCGGCGAGACGCGGGTCCTGGGCGACCAGGCGCCGGGAGTCGCGGCCCAGATCGAGCTCAAGAGCTGGCGGCCGCTGATCCGGCTGATGACCTCGGGCTCGGTGGGCTGGTATCGCGGCTGGGCGGAAGGCGAATGGGCGAGCCCCGAACCCGAAAAGCTGTTCGAACTGTTCGTCGCCAACCGCGGCACGCTCGGCAATGTGGCGCGGGCCAAGGGCGCAGCGCGCTGGCGCAACCTCCTCGCGCACATGCAGCGGCGCAACAACCGCGCCAATGCGCGCCGCAACATCGAGGCGCATTACGATCTCGGCAACGATTTCTACGCCGCCTGGCTCGACGAGACGATGACCTATTCGAGCGCGGTCTTCGCCGATCCGCTGGACCGCGAGGAGCCGCTCGCCGATGCGCAGCGGCGCAAGGTCCGGATGCTGCTCGACCGGCTCGACCTGGCGCCCGGCGACCGGCTGCTCGAGATCGGGTCGGGCTGGGGCGGGCTGATGGAGATCGCCGCGCGCGACTATGGCGCGGACGTCACCGGCATCACCCTGTCGACCGAGCAGAAGGCGTTCGTCGAGGAGCGGATGCGCGGCGCCGGGCTGGCGGACCGGGCGCGCGTCGAGCTAGTCGACTATCGCGACGTCCGCGGCACGTTCGACGCGATCGCCAGCGTCGAGATGGTCGAGGCGGTCGGCCAGGATTACTGGCCCGCCTATCTGCAGGCGATCGCCAACCGGCTGAAGCCCGGCGGCAGGGCGGCGATCCAGCTGATCTCGATCCCCGAGGCCGGGTTCGACGCCTATGCCGCCAGCGCCGACTTCATCCAGACCTATATCTTCCCCGGCGGGATGCTGATCGAGGAGACGCGCTTCGCCGAGATCGCCAAGCAGGCCGGGCTGCGCTGGGCCGACCGCGCCGGCTACCACCTCCATTATGCCGAGACGCTGCGCCGCTGGCGCGACCGCTACGACCGCGCGGTCGCCGAAGGCCGGCTGCCCGCCGATTTCGACGCGCGCTTCCACAAGCTGTGGCGCTACTATCTGATGTATTGCGAAGGCGGCTTCCGCGCCGGCGGCATAGACGTCGCGCAGGTGACGCTGGTGAAGGGGGATTAGGCGGCCGTGTCCGTCATTGCGAGGAGGGCCGAACATCGTTCGGGCCGACGCGGCAATCCAGAGCATCATGCGACATCGCCTGCCGCTCTGGATTGCGACGGTACCGACAAGAGGAGAAGAGGGACGATGATGAAAAACGCGATACTGACCGCCGCCGCGACGCTCGGCCTGGCGCTGGCGGCGCCCGCCGCCGCGCAGGACGGCGCCGACGGCCCCGTCCCGACCGATCTCAACATCCTGATGTGGACGCAGCCGCAGCGCGATTTCGCCTTTCCGCGGATGGAGGAACTCGCCCCGGTCCGCACGATCGCGAACGGCGAGGCGTTCCGCGAACTGCCGCGCGGCCCCGGTCTCGACATCGCGCTCGCGATCGACGGCGAGGACTGGACGCTCGACCGCTATCTGGAGGACCAGCGCGCCGCCGGAATCATCGTCGTCCATAACGGCGAGGTGCGGCTCGAGCGCTACCGTATGGGCGCCGATGTCGACACCCGCTGGACGAGCTTCTCGGTCGCCAAGTCGCTGACCTCGACGCTGGTCGGCGCGGCGATCGTCGACGGGCATATCGAATCGCTCGACGCGCCCGTCACCGATTACATCCCCGAGCTGCAGGGCAGCGGCTATGACGGCGTGACCGTCCGCCAGCTGCTGACGATGACTTCGGGCGTGCGCTGGAACGAGGACTATACCGATCCCGATTCGGACGTGTCTCTGTTCAACCAGGTAACGCCCGAGCCCGGTATCGACCCGGTCGTCACCTATATGCGCAATCTGCCGAGCGAGGCCGAGCCGGGCACGCGCTGGCAGTACAATACCGGCGAGACCAACCTGATCGGCGTCGTCGTCGCCAACGCGGTCGGCATGCCGCTCGCCGACTATCTGTCGCGGGAGATCTGGTCGCGCATCGGCACGGCGCGGGACGGCGAATGGATCGTCAATGCGGGCGGCAACGAGATCGCCGGCTGCTGCATCTCGGCGACGGTGCGCGATTATGCGCGCTTCGGCCTGTTCGTGCTGGCGGACGGGATGATCGGCGAAGAGCGCGTCGTCCCCGAAGGCTGGTTCGCCGATGCGACGACCCGCCAGGCCGATATCGGCACGCCGGGCCGCGGATACGGCTATCAATGGTGGACCTTCGACGACGGCAGCTTCGCCGCCCAGGGCATTTTCGGACAAGGCATCTTCATCGATCCCGCGCGCAATCTGGTGATCGCGTCGAACGGCAACTGGCCGGTGGCGAGCGATGCGGGATACCGCGAGCGGCGGAACGCGTTTTACCGCGCGGTGCAGGCGGCGGTGGATGGGGAGGGGCAATGAGCGCGACAACATGTCGGGCCGAATGATGGCCTATCTGCAATACTAAGCCAAAATTCAGTAAAGAGAAAAAGCGCCTTTATAGATGTCTTGGTATACCGGCTGAGCCAAAATATCATTTATAGGTGCATGCAAGCCATCAGCAAAAACATCTTCGCCATCTAGCCAATTTTTTTCTGTATCAGAGCTCGAAAAAGCTAAGTTAAGACCAGAATTCAGCTCTACGGCTCGGTAGATTAGCCCCGCTTTCTTAATTGCACCGGCAAGCGCAAGACGGTAGCCGCTTCCTAGCATCATGTACGGGTACGACTGCGGAATCTGCTCTTCGGAAACTAAATTGTAGGCGCGTTTACATACTTCCACATCCATTGAAGATGCTGCTCTGCATGCGATCGGTCGAACTTCGTAAACTGAGCATTCTTGGTCTACGAGCAAGGGGCAAGGCGAAACAAACTCTGCTCGCTCTTCGAATGACATTTTTTCCGTAAATTTATTGGCCGTCTCTACCGCGGTAGCGGCGGATTTGCGCATATTTCCCTTAAGTGACGAGCAAATATAGAAAATCTCTGCTGGGCTTACGTCTACCCACATCTGACAGCAGTGATAGCAGCCTCGACGGCAATCTATTTCGGCCGCTCGCTCGAAGCTCCGACTTGTCGTCTTCATGTGATTATATGTCCATTCCATCAGCGGGTTGACGGACATTCTCAGAATGCTGGTCCGAACTAGGCTATGGAGAACTCGCATAAGGGCCGCAATTTGCTCACCATCTCTGTTGGTAACGTTGATACCATTACCAAGCTTGTGCTTGTCTATTCTTAGCTGACGACGTCGTTCTGCCCGGTTGGCCATCCATATATCTTTGCACAATTAGAGTTCAGGAACCTATCCTAAACAGATAACAGTGACCCATCTATCCGTTGATTGTGGGTAGTGCCAAAGGATTAAAGTGACATCCCCTTGAAAAATAGGAAAACATCTGACCTATTCGGTCGGGAAACGCGCTTATAGCCGGGAAGGAAGGCCGCTTTCGTGAAAACCGCCGCAATTCCGGGAACGGTCGCCATATTGTCGGCGGCGCTGGCGTCGGCACCGGCTTCGGCGACCGATGATGCCGCGCCCGTCGAATATCGCGGGCAATGCGAATATGCCGACCGGTTCGCGCCGCTGCTGGAGCGGGGCGACCATGCGTTCGCGCTGTGCGATTCGGTCGTCATCCGCCGCGAGAACGGGCGCGAGACGTTCGAGTTCCGGCGGGACGGCCGGCGGTCGATGGTGCGCTATGCGGGCACGCGGTCCGGCGACGCCATGGCCGTCAGCCAGGTCCAGGTCCGCACCACGGATCCCCGGCCGGCCACCGGCACCTGCCGGCTCTCTTATCGCGACGGAACGGTCTCCGCGGTCACCTGCGTCGCGAACGCGCGCGGCTTGACGCACGCGGCCAATCTCGTGCCGTCCCGCCGGTAGCCGTAAAATCCTATTTGCTTGTAATGTAGGAAAACATCTGACCTACACTGGCGAATGACGGACAAGGCACCCGCATCCGGCCATCGCCCCCGCATTCCCGAAGGCGCCGCGGAAGATCCCGACTGGCCGCGCTATCCGAGCGGCGAACCGATGCCGGAAACCCATCCCGACCATGGGCCGATGCGGGATATCCCGCGTCGCGCGGACGGCAGCATCGCGCCCTATTATTATTGTTCGAAGGCCGAGCTGGAGAAATGGGGCGAACTCGATCGCCCGCCCGCGCGGCGGCGTCGGCATGACGGCTGGACGCCGGAGCGGATCGAAAAATTCCTTGAAGCCCTGCGCGCCACGGCCAGCATCACCGATGCGTGCCGCGTCGTCGGCAAGTCGCGCCAGTCGGCGTACAAGCTCTATAATCGGAAGGACAGCGCGCATATCCGCAAGGCATGGGATGAGGCGCTGCGCGCCTGCACCAATATCCTCGCCACCACCGCCTTCGACCGGGCGGTCAACGGCACGGAGGAACAGGTTTTTCACGACGGACATTTTGTCGGGTGGCGCACCAGATATGATAACCGCCACCTGCAATGGATGCTGCGCGCGCGGGATCCGGTGAACTGGGCGCCGCTCAGCGAGCTGCAAGGCTGGATGCGCCAGCGGGCCATCGAGAGGCATGAGCCGGTGGAGGCGTCGCTGGAGCGGGTGGCGAAAGCCGAAGAGGAATGGGGCCAGTGCCTGCCCGGCGAAGACGTGCGCGATGCGCTGCCCGAACCGGCGGAAAAGGGCGATGCGGACGGGGGAGGAGAGGGGGACGGCTGAACGGCCTCTGTGCGTCGCCTTTGTCAACTTAAGGGGTGGGCAAATGAGCAGAGCAACGTCATTGCGAGGAGCTCCGAACTTGTTTCGGGGCGACGAAGCAATCCAGAGCGGCTGGCGATGTCGCGTGCGGCTCTGGATTGCTTCGCTGC
>NZ_JBQLZM010000115.1:0-28355 GCF_052168275.1 Parasphingopyxis sp.
CCCACTCGACAGTACCCTGTTGGGAGATCGGGAGGGGGTGCGGGCTGGTGCGGCGCTCGACCGACAGGTCGAGTCTGACAAAACAGAATCCCGCTTCGACAAGCGCGTTATCGGAGGTGTAGTAACACTCCACCATGGACCAGCCGACCAAAAAACTGAAAGACGCAGCCGCGAGCATCGATGCCGCGCGCAGGGGCGGATCGCTCACCCGGCGCATGATCGGCATCGCCTCGATCTGGATCGTCGTGCTGCTCGCGATCGGCGGGCTCGCGCTCGACCGCGTGCTGACCCAGGCCTTCACCCGCAATTTCGACGCGCGGCTCGAATATGTGCTTTCGGCGATGATCGTCTCCGCCGAGCTCGACCAGGACGGCGAGATCCGCTTCATCCGCCAGCCGGCCGACCAGCGGTTCCTCGAACCCTATTCGGGCTTTTACTGGCAGGTCTCGGGCGGCGGGCGCGAGCCGTTCCGCTCGCGCTCGCTCTGGGATCGGGCGCTGCCGGTCGGCGCCGCGCACGAGGATACCGAAATTCACAGCTACAACGAGGAGGATTGGGCCGAAGGGCCGCTGCGCATCCTCGAGCGCGATGCGGTTCTCCCCGAAGCCGATACGCCGTTCCGCTTCCAGGTCGCCTCGTCGCGCGCCGTGCTCGACGAGCAGATCGCCGAACTGCGCCGAACGCTGGTCCGCTCCTTCGCGCTGCTCGGCCTCGGTCTGATCGCGCTCGCTGCGCTCCAGGCCACGTTCGGCCTCTGGCCGCTCCGCCGGGTGCGCGAGGCGATCACCGATGTGCGGACCGGCCGCCGCGCGCGGGTCGACGAGACGCTGCCGCGCGAGATCGAACCGCTGGTTGCCGAGCTCAACAACCTGCTCGACCATAACGAACGCCAGGCCGAGGAGGCGCGCCGCCATGCGGGCAATCTCGCCCATGCGCTCAAGACCCCGCTGACCGTGATCCAGAACGAGGCCGAGTCGGGCAGCGGGGATTTGCCGCAAACCGTGCTGCGCGAGGCCCGGGTCATGCGCCGCCAGGTCGATCATCATCTTGCACGCGCCCGCGCCGTCGGCCGCCGCGGGGCCGGCCAGTCGCGCAGCCCGGTCTGGCAGGCGCTGCAGTCGGTCGAGCGCGCCGTTCGCCACCTGCATGAGGCGGTGACCATCGACATCGCCGGGGCCAGGGACGCCATGGTAGCCGTCGAGCGACAGGATCTCGACGAGATGCTCGGCAACCTCATCGAGAATGCGGCCAAATATGGCGGCGGCCGGGTTTTCGTGACGGTGGAGAAGCGGGAGCGCCAGGCCGAATCGGTGCCGGATCTCGTCGATATCCTGATCGAGGATGACGGCCCCGGCATTCCCGAGGCCGAACGGGCGGCGATCTTCGGCCGCGGCGCGCGCCTCGACACCAACAAGCCGGGCACGGGGCTGGGCCTGGCGATCGTGCAGGACGTCGCCGAGATTTACGGCGGGTCGGTGGCGCTCGAGGAAAGCGAGGACCTGGGCGGACTGCTGGTGCGCCTGAGCCTGCCGGCGGCGGAAAGCGCGGCGCCCGCCCCGGCTTGATCGGGCAGGCGATCGGAGCGAGCAGGCCTATGCACGATATCGCTATTGCCGGATGCGGCCCGGGCGGGCTTGCCGCGGCGCTGTTTCTCCACCGTCTCGGCCATCGCGTCACGCTGTTCGAGCGGTTCGCGACGCCCCGGCCGGTGGGTTCGGGTCTGCTGGTCCAGCCCAGCGGCCTGGCCGTTCTCGATGCGCTCGGCCTTGCCGCGCCGATCCGACGGCACGGTGCGCGGATCGATTTCCTCACCGGCACGTCGGTGCCGTCCGGCAAGCGCGCGCTCGATGTCCGCTATGGCGCGCTCGGCGGCGACGCGTGCGCCTATGGCGTCCATCGCGGCCTGCTGTTCGACACGCTGTACGATGCGGTGCGGGCCGCGGGCATCCCGGTCGAAACGGGCCGCACGGTGACCGCCGCCGATCATGGCGCGCGCGGCGGGCGGTTCGGTTTTGCCGACGGCACCGTGTCGGCGCGGTTCGATTGCCTGATCGATGCGCTCGGCGCGCGGACGCCGCTGGCTCCGCCTTCGGGTGGCGATCTGGCCTATGGCGCGCTCTGGGCGACGCTCGACTGGCCCGGCGATGCCGGGTTCCGCGGGGATGCGCTCGACCAGCGCTATCGCCGTGCGCACGAGATGGCGGGCGTCATGCCGATCGGCGCCAATCCCGAGACCGGCCGGCCGGGCGCCGCCTTCTTCTGGAGCGTGCGGGCCGACGCCATCGAGGCGCTGCACGATCGCGGCACCGCGGCCTGGCGGGAGACGGTTCTCGCCCTCTGGCCCGAAACGGTGCCGCTGCTCGACCGGATCGGCGACACACGCGACATGGTCTTCGCGCGCTATGCCCATCGCACGGTCCGCCGCCCGGTGCGGCCGGGCCTCGCCCATCTCGGCGACGCCTGGCATTCGACGAGTCCGCAGCTCGGCCAAGGCGCGAACATGGCGCTGCTCGATGCCGCGGGGCTCGCCTGCGCGTTCGAACGCCATGGCGACATCGCCGATGCGCTGGCCCATTATGCCTGGCTCCGGACCAGCCATATCCGGATCTACCAGCTGCTGAGCCGCGTCTTCACCCCGCTCTACCAGGCCGGCGATCCGCTCCGTCCGTTCGTGCGCGACCAGCTCGTCCACTGGTTCGCCGGCCTGTGGCCCGCCCGCACTCTCGTCGCCGCGATCGTCTCCGGCGGCATCGGCTGGCCGCTCAGGCCGATGGGCAACGCAGCGGTGATCGCCGGCTCCGACGCCGTGCCGCGCTTCACAACATCCGTTGCCTGAGGGCGGGATCGGCGATCCCGCAGGCGGTGCGGCGGCCGAAGATGCGGTAGCGGTGGCGCGCGACGAGATCGTAGAGCGCGTCGCGGAGCGGGCGCGGGACGATGGCGAGCGCCGCGCCCGCCTTCCAGGGCCAGCCCAGCCGTTTCGCGATTTGGACGATCGCGGTCGAGCGCTGGTGGATCGCGCCGTCGGCGACCAGCAGATAGGTCTCGAACCGGTCGGTCGGCAGGCCGAGATGGCGGTACAGCGCCTGGCCGATCTCGCCCTGTGCCGGGGTCAGGCGGAAGCGCCTGGCCCGGTCGAGCTTCAGGATCAGCCGCATCGAGCGCGAGCAGAGCACGCAGTCGCCGTCGAATACGATCAGCGGGTTCCCGTCGTCGAAATCGGGAACCGCGGGATCGGCGCGCCAGCCATGGGTGTCGTCCTGCGCCACGAACCTCGGCCCTAGAGCGGCGAGGGAGCGTCGAAATCCTCGTCACGGATCGCGCGGTGATGCGAGACCACCTCGTCGATGATGATGCGCAGGAACCGTTCGAGGAAATCGGGGCTGAGGCCGGTCTCGGCCGCGAGAGTCTGGAGCCGCTCGACCTGGCGGCGTTCGCGGTCGGGATCGACGGGCGGCACTGCATTCTCCGCCTTCCAGCGCCCGACCTCGCTCGTGATCTTGAAGCGCTTGGCAAGCAGCGCGACCATCTGGCCATCGATATCGTCGATCTGGTCGCGCCAATGCGCTAGGGGGTCGTCGGTCGTCATGCCTGGCTCCTGTTCTTCCGGCCTTGTCGCGGGAGCGCGCGGCGGATGCAACCCGCCGCGGTGTCCGCCCGCCTGACCGCTCGCTCTTGTCCTTAACGTCAAGCCGTGTAGCAGTGAGACCATGACCTTCGAGACCGAAACCAAGCCCGGCATTCCCGCCGCCACTCTCGTCCTCGTTCGCGACCGGCCGCAGCGCCGGCCCGAACTGCTGATGGTCGAGCGGGCGGCCAAGATGCGCTTCGCCGGGGGTGCGATGGTGTTTCCAGGCGGGCGGATCGATCCCGGCGATCACGCACTGGCGCAGAATGACCGCGTCATCCGCGGCGCGCCCGGCGACGCGCTGCAGACGGCGGCGCGCATCGCCGCGATCCGCGAGACGCTGGAAGAGACGGGGATCGCGGTCGCCTTCGATCCGCTCCCCGATCACGGCGCCACCGTCCAGCTGCGCGAGGCGCTGCACGAGGAAGCCGATTTCGGCGCGATGCTGGCGAGCGGCGGCTGGCAGCTCGATCTCGGCCTGCTGACGCCCTGGGCACGCTGGATGCCCAATTTCAAGCAGGAGCGCAGCTTTGATACCTGGTTCTTCGTCGCCAAGGCGCCGGAGCTTGCCCGGGACGAGGCCGATGGCGGCGAAAGCGTGTCGAGCCGCTGGGCCAGCGCGCAGCGGGTGATCGACGAGGCGCAGGCCGGCAAATGCTCGATCATCTTCCCGACCCATCGCAATCTCGAACGGCTGGCGGTCTTCGAAAGCTACGAGGAAACCCGCATCCATGCCGAGGCGCATGAGGTGAAGCTGATCACTCCCTGGGTCGAGGAGCGGGACGGCGAGAAATATCTGCGCATTCCCGACGATGCCGGCTATCCGGTGACCGCCCAGAAGCTGACCGAGATGGTCCGCGGCTGAACGCCGGCCGCTTCAGCGCGCATTCAGCGATCCCGGCCGACATAGCGGCCCGAACGATTTTCCCCCTTGTGGAGACCCATCCATGCGATCGATATTCCTGCCGGCTGCACTGACCCTCGCGGCGATCGCCGCCCCGGCTGCGGCCCAGACCGAAACGGCCGCCGAAACGCCCCGCGGCACCTATCTGGTCTATGCGGACGCGGAGGGATCGGCCTTCGCCTCCTATGAGCCTGCGCTCGCCGAAACCGGCGTCTGGCCGCTGAGCTTCTTCTATTTCCAGGAAGGCGCCCTGGCCGGCACCGCCCGGATCGCCGCCAATGCCGATTGCGGGCAGGGCGTCGTGCGCGGCCGCCTGACCCATGCGACGGGCGCCGACGGCAATCTGATGGAGCTGCCCCAAAGCGCCGAGACGCCGCTGTTCGCGTTCGACCGGGTCGGAGGCGGCGGCGACGAAGCGATCGTCGCCTTCGTCTGCGGTTCAGCCCAGGACCGGCTGGTCCAGGCCGAAACGCCGATTCATGCAAGCCCCGAAGCGACGGCCCGCGCCTATGCCGGGCTGCGCGCGCTGGGGCTGGAACCGCGACTGGCGCGGAGCCTTGCCATCCGCGATCGCCGGACGGCGGATCCGCTGATCGACACGGCGGTGCCGGAGGCACTGCGCGCAGGGGTCCGCGCGCTGCTCGACGGCACGAACTAGCGTTTCGACTCTAGGCGGGCAGGATCAGGTCCGGCGCGACCGCGCCGCCGGGATAGGCGGCGAGCAAGGTGCCCGAATAATCGAGCGCGACCGCGCCGTCCGCGAGCCAGACGCCGCCGGGTTCGAGCCGCGCATCGTCGAGCGTGCCCGAACCGTCCAGCGGTATCAGCCAGACCGGCCCCGCTTCGGGCCGGCCGACCTTCGCCGTCCGGTCGCCGGTCCAGCGTTCGAGCACGAAGGCGCGGTCCGCGGCCAGGATCGTGCGTCCAGCCGCGATCTCGCCCGGCGCGTCGGGCGCCCGCCACGGCGCGCGGGTTGCGACCGCGACCGCGTCGTCGAGATGCAGGTCGCGCGGCCGGCCGTAATCGTAGAGCCGGTAGGTGAGATCGATATTCTGCTGGACTTCGAGCAGGGTGACGCCGGCGCCGATGGCGTGGATCGTCCCGGCGGGCAGGTAGAACAGGTCGCCGGGCGCCACCTTCGTCCAGGCGAGCTTCCGCTCGATCGATCCGTCCATCGCCGCCGCGCGCAACGCGTCGCGGTCCATCGCCGCGGCGAGCCCGATGCCGATCTCGGCGCCCGGCTCGGTGGCGAGGATCAGCCAGCATTCCTCCTTGCCGCGCGCATGGCCCCGCGCCCGCGCCTGTGCGTCGTCGGGATGGACCTGGACCGAGAGCTTTGCGCTCGTGAACAGATATTTGACGAGCAGCTCCGGCGCCGCGCGGTCGGGCGTCTCGAACCAGATTTCGCCGACCGGTGCGCGGTCCTCCGGCACATCGGGGAAGCCGAACCCGAGCCGGCGGCGGCCCCAGATTTTTTCGACGGACCGGGTGGTCAGGCGAACGGCGGACATGACGGAGAGCCTTCTAGCGCATACATCGCAAGGCTTATGAACGAAAAAACCGCGAAAGGCATCTGTGATGAGGACGAGACTCTGGGCCCGGCGCCTGTTCGTGCTGGTGCTGCTCGCCGGCGCCGGATTATGGGCCGCCGACTATATCCGCCATCACCCGGAAGACATGCCGTGGACCGCGCTCGATCTGCGGGATCCGGTAGGCGTCTTCACCGGAGAGAAGCTCGCGGCGCTGACCGGGGACGGCGCACACTGCCGCAGGCTGCTGGAGGATGCGGATATCGCCTATCGGGCTCTGCCGGCCCGCGAAGCCGGCGATCAGTGCGGCTATCGTGACGGGGTGTCGCTGATCGCCGGATCCGGCATCGCCTATCGGCCGGGCGCGGCGGCGCTGAGCTGTCCAGTCGCCGCGGCGCTGGCCATATGGGAGCGCGAGAGTATCCAGCCCGCAGCGATGCGTCATTTCGGCCAGCCCGTCGTCGCGATCGACCATCTCGGAACCTTCGCCTGCCGCCGCGTCAACGGCAGCGCAACCGGCCGCTGGTCCGAACATGCGACCGCCGACGCGATCGATATCGCCGCGTTCGAGCTTGCCGACGGTTCACGCGTCTCGGTCGTCGAGGACTGGAGCGGAGGGGAGCCCGGGAGCGCCTTTCTGGCCGAGATCCGCGACAGCGCCTGCGGACTGTTCGCCACCGTGCTGTCGCCCGACTACAACCGCGCCCACGCCGACCATTTCCATCTCGACCAGGCCGAACGCGGAAGTTTCGGCCGATCGCTCTGCCGTTAGCTGCCGACCGGGCCTTCCTCGACCACGGTCATCTCGCCGCCGCTGTGGCGGAAGGCGTTATATTCGAGAACGTTGTTGAGCCGGTCGTCGCTGCGTTCGAGCGCCTCGTCGCGGTTCGCGCCGAACCCGAACCCGATCAGTCGGCGGACGCGGCCATTATATTCGACGCCGCCGGCGACCACGACATAATGGCCGCTGCCGCTATAGGTCTGGCAGACCACGCGGCCCGGATCCTCGTTGCGGGCGCGCAGCTCGGCTTCGGCCGCTTCGCGCAACGCCGCATTGTCGACATCGCCGGAGGCGGCATGTGCCACGGCATAATCGTCGAAACTGATGATCCCGTCCCGGTCTTCATTGGCCGCGATGCACCCGGCGATCGAACCGGCGGACGCGGGCGCCGCCACGCAGAGAACCAGCGCCGGAACGCCGAATTTGACGATGGATTTCATGGCTTTCACTCCCAATGCTGCCCAAGGCTTGAGCGACAGCATAGCGGAAAACGGGCGGCGCCGGAAGCGCGGAATCGCGGGGTGGCCAGGGCCTAGTGCGGCAGTGCGTTTTCGGGCACTTTTTCCACCCAGTCGGGGTAGAAAGCGGGCGCGCGGTTCGACCATCCCGGTGCGGTGGCGGCGGCTTCGCTGATCGATTGCAGCAATGTCCGCCGGCGTTCGGGATGGATGTGCGGAAGGGCGGCCGCGGCGCAGAAGGAACCGGGCAGCCAGGGCCGGACATAGGGGCCGAGCAGCCGTTCGTAGAGAAAACGGTAGGCCGAGAAGCTCGGCAGCCGGTCCTGGCCCAGATCGAACGCCGAAACCGTGACCAGCGGGCCCATGAACGGTTCGACGCTGTCGAGACCGCTATCGTCGGGAATCGTATCGCGGATGTCGTCGAGCCGGCGGTAGACGCTGCGCTGCGCCTTGATGCTGGCGGCTTCGACCATGTCGCGCGACCAGCGGCGGATCGCGTCGTGCCGGTCCAGCCCGACATCGAGCGACCGGCGGACATAGCGTTGGGTTCCGGCTTCGAAAGACGCAAATTCCTTCATCTCGGCAAGCGCCAGGGCGCCGGGCTGGGGAGATTTGGTCTTTGTCATCGAACCCTCCGGTCCGTTGTTGATCCGTCAGGCCATTATGGCACGCGAGAGGTTGACGAAGCGTTAACCATAGGGCGCTGTATGCCCCGTTGAATCAGCATTATTGCAGCGCTTCAACCGTGGAGCGCAATTTTATGTGGATTGACGCAACAATGTTGCAAGAAAACATCGGCCGGGCTGTGCCGCGCTAGGATGCGGCCCGGCCCGGCCCGAGCAGCAATATCCGAACGTCGCCGTTCGCGGAAAAGCTGGCGATCAGCAGATAGACGGTCAGAAACAGCCCGCCGCCGAAAAAGGCGAGCAGCGCGAGCCCCAGGCCGGCAGCGCTGAACGCATGCCGCCATGCTACCCAGAAAGCCGACAGTATCAGGAAGCTCAGAAAATCGACATTGAACTGCCCCGGCCAGCCCAGCGCCGCGATATCGCCGAAAAAGGCGGGAAACAGGTTCATGCCATGCGCGCCAACGACGATCGCCGTATAACCGGCGATGCCGAGGCAGAGCAGGGCCAGTAATGCGCGAAACGCGGCCATGATCGTTCCTCCGACGGGTCCGTGGACGGCCAGCGTTAGAAAGCCGCGGGCCGCGTTTCAATTACCCCGGAGGTAAAGAGGCTCAGTCGTCCGTCTTTTCCGGATAGCCCGACGAGGGCATCGGCTGATCGTGGCCGGGCTGCGTGTTGGCGGGCGGATCGGATGCGGGAAAAGTCTCTTCCAGTCCCTCGTCGAGCTCTTCATCCTCGCGCGTCTTGCCGGATTTTTCCGCCTCGGCGCGGCTATTCCCGGGATCGGGCGGCGCTACGGACATTTTGCGCATCACCGCTTCGTCGACCAGCTGGTCCTTGTCTGCAGTCATCGGGGCCTCCTTCTTCTACCGTACCAACACCGGTGCGCCCGCTTCGTTCCAAGGCTGCCGAAACCGGCATTTCGACGAATGTATCGACCAAGCGCAATGGCTGTTCGACTGGGAGCGCGCCGCGGCGAGACGGATCGTGATCGAGCCGCTACAAGGCGCCCATGGACGTCAAACCGTTTGAATCATCGCGCAGCAACCTGATCGGTCACCGGCTCGGCCTGGTGTCGATCCTCGGGCTGTGGGGGTTTTATTTCGCTGTCGTAACGATAAGGGCGGCGATTCTCGGCTATCCCGGCCAGTCGGAAATGCTCATCTATCGCGTGGTCGTCACGGCGCTCGCGATCGGCCTTACCTTCCTCCTCTACCTCTTCCTCGAACGGTTCGCCGACCGGCCGCTGCGCTGGCGGATTCCGATCGCCTTTGCCGCTGCGCTGCCCGTCGCCACGGCCATCGCGGCGTTCAATCTCTATATCTTCGAAGTGTCGGATCCGCTGCAGCTGTTCGCCGGGGACGAATGGAAGGAAGAGCGCGAGATGTTCGCCGAATTCCGCGCCCGCGATCCGCTCGCCATGTGGCGCGGTTTCGCCGAGCAGGTCATGTCACGCTATTTCGTGACCATCTCCTGGGCGCTGCTCTACATGGCGCTCGGCTATGCGCAGATCGTCCGCCAGGCCGAACGCCGCGCCGCGATCTTCGCGCAGGAGGCGCAGACCGCGCAGCTCCGCGCGCTCCGCTACCAGGTCAATCCGCATTTCCTGTTCAACACGCTGAACGTCCTTTCCTCGCTCGTCATGCGCGACCGGCGCGACGAGGCGGAGAAGATGATCCTGAACCTGTCCACCTTCTACCGGACGAGCCTCACTTCCGAGCCTGCCGACGACGTGCAGCTCGAGGAGGAAATCCGGCTCCAGCGCCTCTATCTCGATATCGAGGCGGTGCGCTTTCCCGAACGGCTGCTCGTCGACATCGCGATCCCCAAATCGCTCAACAGCTGCTGCGTGCCCGCGCTGATCCTGCAGCCGGTCGTCGAGAATGCCATCAAATACGGCGTGTCGCGGGTGCGGCGCCCGGTGACCGTGTCGATCGATGCGCGCGAGGAGAACGGCAAGCTGATCATCACCGTTGCCGACGATGGCGATCCCTTGCCCGACGATGCGCCGCACGGCACCGGGGTCGGCCTCAACAATGTCTATGAGCGGCTCGACGCGCGCTATGGCGAGGAAAGCAGCGTCACCTGGGGGCCGCATCCCGAGGGCGGCTTCGCCGTCACCATAGAATTGCCGATAAACCGGGAAACCTGTTAAACGCCGTCCCCGGGGAGACTTCCACACCATGACCGACCCGAAACCGCTCCGCACCCTGCTCGTCGACGACGAGCCGCTTGCCATCGAACGCATGCAGATCCTCTGCGCGCGCACCGACGGAATCGACCTGATCGGCACGGCGCAGGACGGGGAAGCCGCGCTCCGGATGGTCGAGGCGCTGCAGCCCGAACTGCTGCTGCTCGATATCGCGATGCCCGGCATGGACGGGATGGAGGTCGCCCGCGCGCTCGAACATGTCGATCTCGCGCCGGCGATCATCTTCGTCACCGCGTTCGACAGGTTCGCGGTCGAGGCGTTCGACGTGGCCGCGGTCGACTATCTGCTGAAGCCGGTCGCGCCCGAGCGGCTCGAAAAGGCGCTGGCCCGGGTCACCGAACAATTGCGCGAACCGCAGGACAGCGAGGCCGAGCCCTCGCCCTGGACCGAGGAATTCTGGGTCCCGCACCGTTCCGAGGTTATCCGGCTCGCGGCCGACGATATCGACCGGATCGAGGCCGAGCGCGATTATATGCGGCTCCATATCGGCGAGCGCAGCTATCTGCTCCACCAGACGATCAGCCATCTCGAGGAACGGCTCGACCCGGCGCGCTTCATGCGCGTCCACCGCTCCTCGATCCTCAACCGCGACCGGATCGCCAAGCTCCGGCATGACGGATCGGGCGGCTGGTATGCCGAGATGGACGACGGGGCGGAAGTCCGGATCGGGCGAACCTACCTCAAAAAGGTCAAGCAGATCGCCGGAAAATAGAACCGGAGCCTAGCGCGAAACCGCGCGGGCGAGCCTCCGCAACAGCCAGAAATTGAGCCCCATTCCCGCCGCTGCGGCGGCGAGCGCAGCCCAGGTGTCGACCTCGTCGAACGGGAGGAGCGCCATTATCCACGGCAGCGAGAGCAGATAGGCATAGACGCCCGACAACGGGTCCGGCGCGATACCGAACCAGCTGTACAGGCTGGCCGGGACGAGCAGCAGGGCGATTATCGAGGCAATGGCGTAAACGACCGCGCCGCCGCGGATGATTTTGGCGGCAAACTTCACAGGACCCGTCCGCTCAGCGGCAGGACGGATTCCGCCCGACATCGCGAATGTCGTACACCCGGCGATCGGCGACCGTCATCTGCAGGCACTGCCGCGTATCGCGGTTGAACCAGTAGCTGTAGGCGGTCGATCCGGAGCGGACGGAATCCACTTCCCGGAAACCGCGGTCCCGCAACGCGCTGTCCGCCCGCGAATCGCGCCGGCCCTGCAGGTCGGCGACATAGACCGAAGCCTGATACCCGCCGCGCCCGCGATGCTGCTGCCGGTGCGGCGTGTTGTGCTCGCGCTGCCGCACGCCTGCCTCATAGCCGTCGGCATAGTCGTCCGACCGGCCGTAATTGTGATAGGCCTGGTTGTAGAGCCCGTCGCGATAGCCGCGCTCATAGGAGGCTTCGCGCTGCTCGTCGTCATGATGCCGGTCGTCGTCATGGTGATGCGAACGATGGCTGAGCAGCAGGCCGCCGATCAGAGCGGCGGCGCCGATCGCGACGGCCCCGCCGGTGGAGATTCCTCCGCCCCCTTGGTTGCAGTCGGAATCGGACGCGGAATCGATCGACGCATAGCGGCCGTCATAGGTCGTCACGCGGATGCAATTGTCGGAGGCCTGATTCCACCAGTAGCTGTAATTGCGGTCGCCGCCCGGATGCGTGTCGACATGGACGAAGCCGCGGGCCTGCAACTGGCTTTCGCCGCTGCTGCCGCGCGCGCCGACGAGATCCTGCACGGCGCGCGCCGAATTCGCGAAGGCTGGGGTCGCCGTCATCGAGAGTGCCGCGGCGAAAGCGAGGGTCCTTGGAAAATGGCGAACGGCGAATGTGCGTACCGGCATGGTTCTTCCCTCCGACGGCTCCTGCGCTGCCAGCATAGAATTGGGGCCGGGAGACGTCGACATGTCCTTTCGGACATGCGCCGCCGGAACACGAAAACACCCCCGGGCAGAGGGACCCGGGGGTGTTCGGTGCGGCCCTGTCGGGGCTGAGCAGGGCCGGGACTTAGCCCGCAAGGGCTAGCGCGAGGCGCCGACCGTGACTGACGGCGACCGCGCGACATCGTTGAGCTGTTCCATCGCATCCTCGACCGCCGCGCCCTGGCAGGCGCGGATCGCATAGGCCTCTTCGATGTCGCGGACATCGACGGTGCCGCAGACCTGGCGCGAGGCGCGGTCGATCCGCTCGGTGAGCCGGGAATAACCCTGCGCCGAGCGCAGGTCGTAGGCTCGCGTGTCGATGACGACGGTCTCGACCTTCGCCATTGCGGCGAGCGCCGGCGAGGTGGTGAAAGCGGTGGCGGCGCCGGCCATGGCGACCGCGGCGAAAGCAAAGGCAATTTTCTGCATGGTCATACTCCTGAACCTTGGCCCTCCGGGACGATCCCGGCGGATCCGGTCGACGGTCGCCTGCCGGATGGTTCCGATCTCGCCGTCTGCCGTCCTTATAGGCGGTGCGCCGATGCCGGTCGTGCCCGGATCGACAGCCGGGCGACGCCTTGCGTCAAATCGACAAACGTCGGAATTCTGTCGATCAAGGTTTCGGTTTGTCGCGGCTGGGGCTCGCTTCGGGGGTGGCGGGACGCCATTGGTCGGCGGATCTGCGCGGTTTGTGTGTCGGAATGGTGCCGGAGCATCGAGATTTCTGGTCGGAAACGCGGCGCCTGAGGCGAAGCCGAAGGTCTGACAAAGGAACTTGCGGCGCCCGGCCGCGAGGTCGGGTCCGACGAACGGACTCTCGTCCCTAGCTCACTTCCCGCACGAACTGCTCGATATCGGCGAGCGACGGCGCCGCGTCGCGGGTCCAGCGCGAGAGCGCGGTCATGATCCGGATATGGCCGATGCCCTCATAGACGATATGGCGGACCGGCACTCCGGCGGCCTCGAGCCGCGCGGTCAGCCGGCGCGACTGGCGCGGCTTTACGGTATCGTCGGCGCTGCCGTGCAGCAGGAGGGCAGGCGGGTCGCCTTCGCCCGCGTAATTGATCGGCTGGGTCGCCGCGAGGTCGGGGACGCGGCCGAACGCGCCGCGCGTGCTCGGCGTATCGAGCGGCAGGAAATCGTACGGCCCCGCCATGCCGACCCAGCCGGCGATCGCCGCCCGGTCCGCGCCGAGCCAGCGTTCGTCCATCGCCAGCAGCGCCGCGATGTGCGCCCCCGCGCTGTGGCCGACCATCACGATCCGGTCCGGATCGCCGCCGCGTTCGGCGATGTTGGCGCGCACCCAGCGCAGCGCCGCCGCTCCGTCCTCGACAAAGGCGGGGAAATGGACGTCGGGCGAGAGACGATAATTGGGCACGACCGTCACGAAGCCGCGAGCGGCCAGCGCGCGGCCGGCAAATTCGTACCCCGCCTTGTCGCCGGCCCGCCAGCCGCCGCCATGGATGAAGACGATGACGGGGAGCGCGGCATCCTCGCCGCGCTCTTCGGGCGCATAGATGTCGAGCCGCTGCCGCGCTGCCTCGCCGAAGGCGATGTCCTGTCCGATCCGTTCGGACCCCGCATCCTTGGGCACAAGCCGGTTGAACAGTATCAGCCTGTCCGCCGTATAGAGAAACACCCCGAGCGCGATGGCGAGCAGGGCGATGGCGAGAAGCGTGGCGCGAAGCATCGGGCGGAACTAGGCGGGCCGGTGGCGAATGTCGATATGGGCGGTGGGAGCGAGCTGGCGCGGCGACTTCCGGCCAAGGAAATTCCGACCAGTCAGTCGATCCGCTCGACGCTGACCGCTTGTTCGTTCAGCTCGGCCTGGCCGAAGATCGTCATGAAGGCGATATCGGTCGCGTCCCGGCCGGCGACGATCGGGACCAGCCCCTCGACCGGGGCCATCTTCGTCGCGTCGACGAGATGCCAGCCGCCGTCGAGCCATACTTCCGTCACCGCATGGAAATCCTGTGGCTCGAGCTGCCAGGCATAGGCGGAAACCATCCGCGCCGGGATGCCTGCGGCGCGCGCGAAGCTGATCAGCAGGTGCGCATAGTCCCGGCAGATGCCCTTGCGTGCGATGAAGGTGTCGGCGGCACCGGTATTGCCGTCGCTCGATCCCGGCACATAGTCGAGCTCGTCATGGATCCAGTCCGCCATGGCGAGGATCTTCGCCCCGCCCTCCAGGTCGCCGAAGCGCGTCGCCACGAAGCCCGTGAACCGGTCCGACTGGCAGTAGCGGCTCGGCCAGATATAGGGCACGGCTTCGCCGGCAAGCTCGGAATAGGGCGTGGTGGCGAGGCCCGAAATATCGGACGCCATGCGGTCGACCTCGACCGTCGCGCGATAGTCGACCCGGAACGGGCCCGATCCGCGTGTCCAGGTCCGCCGCCCGACCCCGGCCTCGACCGGCATCGGGTGGAGCTCGGCGCCGGTCGCCACCGTCATCCGACCGTCGATCACGCGCTGCGTGGGTTCGTCCGACGCAGCCTCGATCTGCAGCAACACATCGGCTTCGTTGTGGATCAGATAATCCAGCAGGGCGTGAATCGAAAGGCGCATGGTCGGGGCGGGCATACCGCCCGTCCCCGCATCGCGCATCAAAAATCTCTGTTCTTTTCGGCACCGAAGGCTATCGCATTGATATCGGGGGCAAGATTGTGGGCGGGAGACGGACATGGCGAATATTGCGGTGATCGGCCTGGGCGGGTTCGGCAGCACCCTTGCGATGGAGCTGGCGCGGCTCGGCGATCATGTGCTCGGCATCGACATCACCGAGCGGCAGGTGACGCCCTGTCTCGGCCGGCTGGCCGAGGCGATCATCGCGGACGGCCGGGATATCGAGGCGCTGAAGGAGGCCGGGCTCGCCAGCTACGAGATCGCCGTAATCGCGATCGGCGAGGATCTGGAAGCGAACATCCTGTGCCTCATGAACCTGCGCGAGATCGGCGTCGAGACGATCTGGGTCAAGGCGCTGGACGGCCCGCACGAGCGCATCCTCGCGGCGCTCGGCGCGGAACATATCATCGAGCCCGAGCGCGAGGTCGGCGTCAGGATCGCCCAGACGCTGCACAACCCCCTGATGCGCGATCATATCGAGCTCGCCAACGGCCAGTATCTGGCCGACATCTCCGTGCCAGCGGCGTTGGCCGGGAAAACGCTCAAATGGCTCGATCTCGAAGAACGGTTCGGGATCCGCTGTCTCGGCATCACGCGCGGCAGGGCGTTCATCACCGGCCGCGATACCGAGGCGCCGCTCGAATATAACGATCACCTGCTGCTGCAGGGCGAGCGGCTGCAGCTGCGCAAATTTTCCGAAGACCTGTAGGCGGCATGGTGGCGCAGGACCGGGACGGTGCGGCCGGGGAGGCGATGATCGGCGGACGGACGATCAAGCTGCCGCCGCCGGCGCTGCTCGCGCTGCTCTACGCGGCCTTCATCGCCGCCGGCGCGTTGCTGCTCAAATTGCCGGCCGCGACGACGGCGCCGATCAGCTGGTCCGACGCCTTCTTCACTGCGACCTCGGCGGTCACCGTCACAGGATTGGTCGTCGTCGACACGGGCAGCGCCTTCACCCTGTTCGGCCAGATCGTCGTCGCGGCGCTGATCCAGCTCGGCGGGCTCGGCCTGATGACCTTCGCCGTGCTCGTCCTTGCCTCGCTCGGCCTGCCGATCGGGATGCGGCAGCGCGTCTATCTGCGCGAGGATCTCAATCAGACCTCGGTCAGCGAACTGCTCTATCTCGTCTTCACCATCCTCAAGGTCGTGCTGGCCATGGAGGCGATCGGCATCGCCGCGCTGGCCTTCGTCTTCGTGCCCGAATTCGGCTGGGGCCAGGGACTGTGGCACGCGATCTTCCACACCATCTCGGCCTTCAACAATGCCGGCTTCGCGCTGTTCCCGGACAGCCTGACGCGCTGGGCGACTGATCCGGTCGTCAATATCACGGTGCCGCTGCTCTTCATCGTCAGCGGGGTGGGTTTCGCCGTGCTCTCCGATCTCGCGCGCACCCGGGCCTGGCGACCGCTGATGCTGCACAGCAAGCTGACGCTGGCGGGAACCGGCGCGCTGATCGTTCTTTCGGTGATCGGCTTCGCGGCGCTCGAATGGAACAATCCGGGCACGCTGGGGCCGCTCGAAACCGCCGGCGACAAATTGTGGGTCAGCTGGTTTCAGGGGGTCACGACGCGCACGGCCGGGTTCAACACGGCCGATACCGGCGCGATGTACGACGCGACGACGATGATGACGATGGGGCTGATGGTGATCGGCGGCGGCAGCACGTCGACCGCGGGCGGCATCAAGGTCACGACTTTCGTGGTGCTGATCCTCGCGACGATCGCCTTTTTCCGGCGGCGCGAACGGATGCGGGCTTTCGGCCGCAGCCTCGGCCCCGAACAGGCGTTCAAGGTCATGGCGCTGACGACCGTCGCGATCTTCCTGATCCTGACCAGCATCTTCGCCATCTCGATCAGCTGGGAGGGCGAGTTTATCGACCTCGCCTTCGAGGTGACGAGCGCGTTCGGCACGGTCGGCCTGTCGCGCGGCGCGACCGGCGAGCTCGACGCGCTCGGCCGCGCGGTCATCATGCTGCTGATGTTCCTGGGCCGTGTCGGCCCGCTGACCCTGGGCTTCTTCCTCGCGACGCAGATCCCGAGCCGCATCCGCTACCCGGAAAGCAAGATCTTCATCGGTTAGGGCAGGGCCGCCCCTATCGCCCGCCTATGTCTTGGGCTGGCCCTTGGCGCTTTCCTTGCGCGCCTTTTCCAGTTCCGCGCCTTCCTCGCCCTTCAGCGCCTCGGCCGCTTCCTTGCCCTTGGCGTGGACCTTGCCCTTGTCCTTGGCGAACGCGTGCTGGTCCTTCTGATATTCCTTCGCCGCCTTGTAATTGCCTTCGCCTTTTTCCGCGTCCGTCATGTCGGGAGACTCCTGTCTGGTTGGGTGTTGACGGATCAACGCGCGGGCCCCGCTTTCGTTGCACCCGGACCGGGAGCCCCGAGCGCATCGACCGATGCGGCGGACCGTGCGTCCGCCATGGCGGGGCGCTCCGGAGTGAATTGTAATCGCAGACCTTGTGTGTTATCGAATTAACACAGTGAGTCGGAGACGGAATTTAGATCGATGATGCGCAAGATTGAAACAATATCGCGCAACAGCGTCACAGAACGGTGCTGTTTGTCCGTCCCAAAGCAATATTCGCAGAACGACGCATGTCGTTGGTCTAATAGATTGTCTCCTTCGTCACCGGCTGCGGTACAAGATTGAGCAACGTATGATCACAATGCGGAATCAGGGAGTGTGATCGAGTGGCGTTTTTGGAAGTCGCACGAGCCAGCGGAATAACCGCCTGGAAATCCAGCAACAGCTATGCCGAGGCAGAGCGTGCGATCGCCCGCTATCTGGCCGCCCTCTCGCTTTCCGACAAGGCCGCGCTTGCCAGGCTGCGCGATCCGGTGTGGAGCCGCCGCAAGCTGAACGGCGGCGACAAGCTGCATTTCGCCGGCGACGCGGTGCCGATCGCGAGCGTCCAGGAGCCGCTCGACTGGGCGAACGGCGTGTGGCTGACCAGCCTGCAGATATTCCGCGACGGGCTGGCCGTCGCCCGGCTCGACGATTGGGATCACGACAAGGCGGCGATCATGCTGCTCTTCTTCGTCGACGGCAAATGGCGCGTGGCGAGCGAAATCTCGGTAACCGCCGAGCATGGCGACAACCGGGCGGGCATGCAGCTGGAGACCGCCGAGCAGGATGTGCTCGCGGTGCTGGCGCGCTTCTACGACGCGGTCGAACAGCGGTCGGTCGCCGCGCTGCGCGATCTGTCGGACGAGAATTGGCATGTGAAACGGCACAGCCCGATGCAGCATGTCGTCGCCGAGGACATGGCGGGCTTCATCGACCGGATCGATATCGCTCCGCCGCGCCTTCATCGCGACAATTGCAAGGTCGCCGACGTCCAGATCCTGTTCAACCGCCTGGCCTGCGTCCGCATCGATACCCCGCGGCTCGCCCAGACGACGATCTTCCTCCTGTGCCGCCGCGGCCCGGACTGGGTGATCGCCGAAAAGGCGTCGTCCGGCGGCATGGCCGAACAGGTCCCGCACCGCATGGCGATGTGAGGGCGGGGGTTAGTTGCTTGGCGACGCGCCGAAATCCGCAAAATCGGTCTTGCTGGCGAGCACGACGATCCAGTCGAAGTCTCCCGTGCTGTTGCAGACCTTCGGAGAGGTCTTGAAATCGTCGCAGATGACGATGTTCGTTCCATCGAGCAGCTTCACATTGAAACCTTGCGATCTCAGTGTTTCGGCCTTGGTCATGGCTTTGCCGCGATCAGCGTCTTTGTAGCAGAGGATAAAGCTTATCTCATCCATGGGGCACGTCCTTCCTTTCTATGATGACGTTCCAGCGAACGCGGCGGTTAGTGCAGCATCGAGGTCGCGTTCACCGTAGCTGTAGAGATATGCCCCGCTGCCGACGGCTTCGATGCAGCTGGGCTTGCTGCTGCATTGCCCGCCGGTGCCGGTGAACAAGGTCAGGCCGGCCGCTTCCTCGAACCGGGCAACGAACTGAACTGCTTGCTGATCGTTCAAGGTCTCGAGATGGGAGAGAAAGCGGGTCTCGAACGCCGCATAGCCAGAGATTTGCCGAACGGACGCGGCCCTTTCCTGCTCGCTCGCGAATACCGCGCTTGCCGCCAAAGTCTGTGCGGCAGATGTGCGGGCGGTGGTGTTGACCACTGCGGCGCCGCCGTTGAATGCGAGCATCTGTGCAGCGATCCCGGTGGCAAAATATTGCGCTAAGCCTCCGCTCGCTTCCGGTGCAGAACTCGCGTGAGCGTCGAAGCTGGCGCCGAAACTGGCCAGAACCGAGTAACTATCGAGGGAGCCCTCTCGATAGCCGACAAAGGAGCAAGGGTGGATCAGGAACTCGCCGTCTTCGCTTCTGTCACCGACGATCTCGGCGGGCCTGGTCGGATCGCACGGTTGTAACAAATCGTTGCCGCGATCCTGGACATTGGCGAGCAAAGGCATGATCACCAGTTCCTGACGGTCATAGGCGAGAAGTATCTCGGGCACTTGGGATGCCGACGACCCCACCTTGAACCCGACCGTCGTATTCGTCCCGAATATCATCGTGTTGCTGTGACGGGTCGCCTGGACGCATCCGGCGACGAGTGGCAGCAGCGCTAGCGCGGCAAGCGGTACGTATAATCGGCTATGCATGGATCCTGTCCTTCCAGTGCCCGCAACACGGTTGCGGCGTTTTCGGCCTGGGCCGGGGAACGGATGACGATAAGCAACTGGCACCGTGCGGGATCGGCGGTGATCCAGCTGCCCGAATGCCAGCCCAGGAACGGTCCGCCATCCCAGCCGAGACCGACCGTCTCGACATCGATCGCGTTGACCGCGCCTGCGGATTCGGGCGTGACGACCCTGACCACGCCGATGAACGTCCGGGAGACCGCGCCGTCGCCGACCGTTATGGTCGTGCAACCGCCGAGCAGCGTCGCCAGCAGAAACAGGGCACGCAGCATTCCATCTCCCTCTCGGCCCGAGAATAGGAAGAGGTCGCGGTCAGGCCAGCGCTATCGAATCCGTTCCGGAGACTTTGGACGCTAAACGTGTCCGCCGGACAAATGGCGCCCGGTCAGCTTTCCGGCCGCGCGATCCGGCCCATGAACAGGATCGCCCCGCTCTCCCGGTCGCGGATCAGGAACAGGAAGGGATGGTCGGCATGGAAGACATGCGGCCGTTCGGGATCGATACGGGCGCCCGTGGTCTCGATTATGACCGCAGTGACCGCAGCCGCCTCCGTCCCCTCCTCGTCGACCCCCAGGAAGGTCTTGTGAACCACATCGCTGATCCGCAGCCGTTCCCCGGCTGTAATTCCGGAGAAATCGGCGCGGTCGGTGAAGGCGGTCGGCATCCCCATCGCCGCCAGCGTATCGGCCAGCCGATACTGGGTCCGCAGTTCGAGTTTGGGTATCCGCAGCTCAACGCGCCGCGGTTCGGCGGCGTCGAGCGCGTCCAGGGTTCGGGCCAAGCCTGGCGCGTCGAGCCGGCGTTCGAGCGCGGCAAGCCCGTCCTCGCGCTTGGGCAGCAGCACGGTCATCACGAGCTGCTCGCCGCGATAGGGCAGGTCGAGCGCTTCGTACGTCCCGGAGTCGACCCAGCGATACTCGCCGGTCCGGTTCATCATCGGCGCCGTCAGATCGCTGCCGTCGGCGAGGGTGAACGGCGCTTCGGCGGTATCGGCGGCCGCAAACGGCGCCGCCCAGTCGCCGAGAAAATAGACGGCGTTGGTGACGACGAGCCGGGTCATGCCGTCGAACATGTTCGGGGAGACGACCTCGCTGACCCGGCCGCGCGTCGCTTCGTCGGCCCAGCCGTTGATGCGGTCCGCGCTGCCTGCGGCATCGCCGGCAAAATCGAGCTGCTCGATCGCGGCGTCATAGTCGCGCCGGGCCGTTTCGACGAAATCGGGCGCCATGGCGAAGCCGCGTTTCGGCCAGAGCGCGTTGACGATGCTGACCGTCATGCCCTCTTCCTCGCGCACCAGCTGTCGCGTCAGCGCGCCGAACGCGGGAGGAAGTCCCGCGCCGGTCACCGGATACCCCATCACCCGCCCGATCTCGTCGCGCGTCGCGCCGCGCGCGCCGGCGGTCACCGGCCCGAAGGCGGTGCCGATGCCGAGCGGAGAGAAGAAGATGTTGGCGTCCGGGTCCGCGGCCAGCGCATCGTGGAGCGCCAGCGCGAACCGGCGATTGCCGGCTGCGACGGCCTCGGGCGTCGTGGCAGCCGCCGCCGCTGGCGGGCCGCCTGCGGCGTCCGAGCGATCGCCGGCGTCCGGCGTCGTCGCGCAGCTTGCCAACACAAAAAGCGGCGCGATGATCGCTGATTTCCACATGACGGACTCCTCTTTCGTAGGGATCGCATCATCGAACCTTGCGGCTTTCCAATAGCTTAACGGGTTTGCGACCGGCCGTCGCGGGTCCGGCCCGGTCCGGCGCGCCCGATTTTGCGCAGTCCGTCTCGCCCCGCTCCGCCCATCCGCGGCGCGGCCTTCCGGTTACGCGATACGGCCCTTTTCGGTGCTTTCGGACACGCCGCGTGCCGGAGCGGGGCATGCCCGCCCGGCCCGCGTCCGCACCGTTCAGCCGCCCGCCTGCAAGGCCATGAACGCGTTGAAGCTCTCATTGTCGTAGAGCGTCCGGACGATATCGCGGATCACCTTCTGGCCGTTTGCCCCATTGGTGAAGATGACCACGCCGATCTCGCGGTCCGGCACGTAAAAGCCGAGCGTGCGTTCGCCCCAATCGGCGCCGCCATGCATCACGACCGTTTCCTGCGGTGTCTCGTAGACGAGCCAGCCAAGGCCGACGCCCATCGCTATCGGGCACAGCGGCTCCTCGATCCGTCCGGGCCCGCAAATTTCCGCGCTCTGATCGTCCGATATGGTGAAGCGTGCCGCCGCGATTTCGGGATCGAGTGGGGTGTCGTCCATCGCCCAGAGCAGGAAGCGCGCATAGTCGCCGATCGTGCTGTGCACATCGTCGGCGGCGTTCCATCCGTCCCGGATCTGCGGTTCGCGGCGCGTGCCGTCCCGGCCCTGCGGCACGGCGACGCGATTTTCGAACCAGGGCCGGCCGGTAAAGGCGGTCTGGGTCATGCCGGCGGGGCCGAATATCCGCTCGGCGACCAGCGCCTCCAAGGTCGCGCCCATCCGGTTCTCCGCAAAGCGCCCGACATAATTGAACCCCTCGCCCGAATAGCCGAACCGTTCGCCGGGATCGGACCGGAATGCCAGGACGTCGTCCGTCTGGTAGCGCCAGTTGGGAAAGCCGGTGCGGTGCGCGAGCGCGATCCGGGGCGTCAGCAATTGGTGCCGCGCGTCGCCGGCAATGTCGGGATCGACCCAGTGCGGCGCCATCGGCTCGTCGAGCGAAAATGCGCCCGACGAGGCGAGGCGCAGGACGGTCTCCGCCACCAGCGGTTTGGTCATCGAGGCGATGTTGTAAAGCGTCTGCTCCGATGCCGGGTTCCCCGGCGCCTGTTCGCCATAGACGGCCGTGAAGGCGATTTCGCCGTCCCGCAGATAGGCGATGGCGACGCTCGGTACCTCATGGTCGGCCAGCCATCCGGGAACCCGGGCGTCGAGCATCGCGCGCAGGGCGTCGGCCGGCACGGTTTCGGCAACGGGTTCGGGCGTAGCCGCGGGTTGGGCCGTCGCGTTCGCCGCCATGCTGGCCATGATGACCGCCGCCATCCCTATTCCTGTTCGCACATCGCTTCCTTTCACACGGGTCATGGGGACCGATCGCTATTGCGACATCTGCCTGGGCGGCCGGATTGCCGACCGGGGCAAGCCCAAACGGCCCCAAGTGTATTGCTTGTATAATACGCTGCCAGCCGACGCGGCGGGGCGCAAGCGATTATTTGTAGGTCGCCCCCTTTGCCCGCCTGCACCATCGGGCAATTGGCGAAAGCCCGGCGCGCCCTATATTGCGCATTCCGTCTCTTCCCGCCCCGCCCGATTCGCGCCTTGCCCCGCAAGAACAAATATGGAACAAGCCCGACCCATGAGTCCCACGGAAATCACGACGCATCGGTGTTCCGAATGCTGACGAAGATAAGCGTCAAAGGCGCGCGCGAGCATAATCTCAAGGGCGTGGACATAGACCTGCCGCGCGACAGGCTGATCGTGATCACGGGCCTCAGCGGCTCGGGCAAGTCGTCCCTCGCCTTCGACACCATCTATGCCGAGGGACAGCGGCGCTATGTGGAGTCGCTCTCCGCCTATGCGCGGCAGTTTCTCGAGATGATGCAGAAGCCCGATGTCGAGCATATCGAGGGGCTCAGCCCGGCGATCTCGATCGAGCAGAAGACGACGTCCCGCAATCCGCGCTCGACCGTCGCGACGGTCACCGAGATCTACGATTACATGCGGCTGCTATGGGCGCGCGCCGGCATCCCCTACAGCCCCGCGACCGGCGAACCGATCGCAGCCCAAACGGTCAGCCAGATGGTCGACCGGGTGATGGCCTTGACGGAGGGCACGCGCTTCTACCTGCTCGCCCCGGTCGTGCGCGGGCGGAAGGGCGAATATCGCAAGGAGCTGGCCGAGTGGCAGAAAGCCGGCTTCACCCGCGTCCGCGTCGACGGCGAATTCCACGATATCGAGGACGCTCCGGCGCTCGACAAGAAGTTCAAGCATGACATCGAAGTGGTGGTCGACCGGCTGGTCGTGCGCGAGGGCATGGAGACCCGGCTGGCCGACAGTTTCGAGACGGCGATCCGGCTCGCCGACGGCCTCGCTTATGTGGACCTGGCGGACGCCGTCGTGCCGGGGCGCGAGGACGGCGAAACGGACGG
Organism: Parasphingopyxis sp.; assembly: GCF_052168275.1. Classification (GTDB taxonomy): domain Bacteria; phylum Pseudomonadota; class Alphaproteobacteria; order Sphingomonadales; family Sphingomonadaceae; genus Parasphingopyxis. The sequence continues at coordinate 23,421 of NZ_JBQLZM010000115.1, forward strand.
CGGGAAGATGAAGGGCACGGGCCTGGCCGACAACCGCATCGTCTTCTCCGAGAAATTCGCCTGCCCGGTGTCCGGCTTCACGATCGAGGAGATCGAGCCCAGGCTCTTCTCCTTCAACGCGCCGCAGGGGGCCTGCCCGGCCTGCGACGGGCTCGGCGAGAAGCTCGAATTCGATATCGAGCTCGTCGTGCCGAACGGGGAACTCTCCCTGAAGAAAGGCGCGGTCGTCCCCTGGGCCAAGTCCAACCCGCCCAGCCCCTATTACATGCAGGTGCTCGGCAGCGTCGCGCGGCACTTCGAATTCTCGCTCGACACGCCCTGGAACGAACTCAGCGAGCATCATCGCGACGTCGTGCTGCACGGGACGCAGGGTCTGCCGATCACGCTCAGCTTCAAGGACGGGCGCAAATCCTACGACGTGAAGAAGCCGTTCGAGGGCGTTATCGGCAACCTGAACCGCCGGATGATGCAGACCGAGAGCGCCTGGATGCGCGAGGAGCTCGGCAAGTTCCAGACCGCCGCGCCCTGCGAGGTGTGCGGCGGCGCGCGGCTGAAGCCCGAGGCGCTGGCGGTCAAGCTCGGCGGCGAGGATATCTCGATGAGCGCGCGCCGCCCGGTCGGCCAGGCGCTGGCCTGGTTCGAGGCGCTGCCGGAGAAGCTTTCCGAAACCCAGCTCCAGATCGCGACGCCCATCCTCAAGGAAATCGTCGAGCGGCTGGGCTTTCTGAATAACGTCGGCCTCGACTATCTCAATCTCGACCGCTCGTCCGGCACCTTGTCCGGCGGGGAATCACAACGCATTCGCCTAGCGAGCCAAATAGGTTCAGGATTGTCCGGCGTTTTGTACGTTTTGGATGAACCGAGCATCGGCCTCCATCAGCGCGATAACGACCGGCTTCTCGCTACGCTCAAGCGCCTCCGCGATCTCGGCAACACGGTCATCGTCGTCGAGCATGACGAGGACGCGATCCGCCATGCCGATCATATCGTCGACATGGGCCCGGGCGCGGGCGTCCATGGCGGGGAGGTCGTCGCGCAGGGCACGCTGAACCAGATCCTGCGCGCGAAAAAGAGCCTCACCGCCGACTATCTGAACGGCCGCAAGGAAATCGCCGTCCCCGCAAAGCGCCGCAAGGGCACGGGCAGGAAGCTGACCGTGAAGGGCGCGACCGCCAACAATCTGCAATCGATTACCGCCAGCATCCCGCTCGGCACCTTCACCTGCGTCACCGGCCTCAGCGGCTCGGGCAAATCCACCTTCACCATCGACACGCTCTACGCCGCCGCCGCGCGCACGCTCAACGGCGCACGCATCGTCGCCGGCAAGCACGACAAGCTCGAAGGCTTGGAGTTTCTCGACAAGGTCATCGATATCGACCAGTCGCCGATCGGCCGCACGCCCCGCTCCAACCCCGCCACCTATACCGGCGCCTTCACCGCGATCCGCGACTGGTTCGCCGGCCTCCCCGAGGCGCAGGCGCGCGGATACAAGCCCGGCCGCTTCAGCTTCAACGTCAAGGGCGGCCGCTGCGAGGCCTGCCAGGGCGACGGCGTCCTCAAGATCGAGATGCACTTCCTGCCCGACGTCTATGTCACCTGCGACGTCTGCCACGGCGCGCGCTATAATCGCGAGACGCTGGAGGTGAAGTTCAGGGGCAAGAGCATCGCCGACGTGCTCGACATGACGGTCGAGGATGCGCATGAATTCTTCAAGGCCGTCCCGCCGATCCGCGACCGGATGGCGATGCTCGAGCGCGTCGGATTGGGGTACATAAAGGTCGGCCAGCAGGCGACGACGCTGTCGGGCGGCGAGGCGCAGCGCGTGAAGCTGTCGAAAGAGCTGTCGAAGCGCGCGACCGGCCAGACGCTCTACATTTTGGACGAGCCGACCACGGGCCTGCATTTCGAGGATGTGCGGAAGCTGCTCGAGGTGCTCCACGCGCTGGTCGAGCAGGGGAATACGGTGGTCGTGATCGAGCACAATCTGGATGTGATCAAGACGGCGGATCATATCCTGGACCTTGGGCCTGAGGGCGGCGACAAGGGCGGGACGATTGTGGCCGAGGGCACGCCGGAGGAGGTCGCGAAGACGAAGGGGAGTTATACCGGGGAGTATCTCAAAGGGATGCTGACGGGATAGGGGCTTGTCCGCCGAAGCCTTGGCGTAGGCGGAAGTTATAGGCGCTTATTGAGGTAGGCAGTGAGAAACCAGCAAATAGAGTGCCAGATGGGCACATCACGCAACATTCAACATATGATCGATGCGTGATTAAATACCCTGCCGATTGAGATCATGCACTTCATCTTTGCCGAAAAATTTTTGGAAACCACTCTCACCGTTATCTAATTCAGTAAGGCCAATAACATCAAAATGAGGACGAATCACTCCGCTCATGTGCATGCAGCAGTGTTCGTATTCCTTTCCAGAGTCGCAAGGACAGGGATCACCTCTATCTGCCTCAAAATATTTGTGCGGAATCCTTCTAGTAGTTTTTACTAAACTCCATCCATCGAATGGCGATTTAAGCGAATTAATGACAGTTTCAACAAGCCGGTAATCCATGGTGTCCTCGCCATCAGGCCCAGGTATAGTTAGCACAGAATATTTCTGAACCGGGTCTAGAACGAGCGCTATAGAAATGAACTTTGCACCTCTAATTATGCGCGTGCACATTTCTCCGTTATAGACTTTTCTTGGTATATGTTCGCACGGGGACCACGGCGTGACCAACAATCCGCAAATTGAACATTCTGCTTTTTCTATGATGAATTCGGGACTGGCAAAAACTTTATATGGATAGAGTTCCTGCCAATCTTGAACTCGATCTTTTATGAATTCTAGCTGGTAGAAAAAGACGTCAGATATCTGGTTATATTTTACGGCTGATATCGCTATTTCAATCTGTTCTAGCCTGTCCCATGCTTCTCGATATTCTCCATTCTTCAATTTTTCAAAAGTGTTCAGATAGTCACAAATAACGATGCATACAGTCCGTATGTGCCAGAGGAAGTTTGCGTTTTCCGGTGATCCTGAGGCCTGCTTATCTTTAAGGGCGACACCGATCTCTTCGATAAGAAGCTTCCAGAAATCTATGTCCTCGTTTGCAATCTCAGATGCAATGCGTTCGCAAAAATCTGTGGCGTCACTCGCTGGGATTTTCGATTGGTTCAACTGTTAGATCCCCAGATTCGATACATTTGTTCGCACTATCCAAAATGGTCTCGATTGCTTCTCCTGCCGGTCCCTCATAGTCGATAGAGATGCACTGACCATTGTGGCCTTCTACGATTATCTCTAGCTCAACTTTATCTGCTTCGCTGCCCTGTATCGTCCGAGAAATCTCAGTGGCAAGCACCGCTGCGGTTGCAGGCAACATTACGTAGTAGACGAGTATAGTTCCGAGCCGCCAAGACTTCGCATGCATTGATAGCTCGACAAATTTCTCCTCGCTAACAGCGATGCCAACAGTAATATCCGCTGCCTTTGAAAGAGCGTGAAAAAGCTCCGACGTGCCGGTCGGATACAAAGCCTCATGACCTTCCCTGAAATTTTCCCACGGTAGAAGGAGAACGTCTGCTCGACGCATTGATTCTGAAGTCGCATACTTTCGAATCCAATATTCTCGGTTTTTCTCCGATTCACTCACGGAGAGCTTTAGAAAAGTACGGTTTAGTCCAGTCATGCCTCAGTTAATGGCGAAACTTTATCGGCTGTCAATGTAGCGGCCAAGTGCTTCCTATTTGGAACAGCAACGGGGCAGAATAATAAGTCCCCTTGCAATGTAGGAGATCATCTGACCTACCCTGTCGGATGACGCATCACGAAAACCGGCAAAGCCCCGAACCCTCCAAAACATCCGTTAGTGCTGAGCCTGTCGAAGCACGGCCCTCCGCCGATAGACACCCTTCGACAAGCTCAGGGCTAACGGTTCAGGAGGAGGCACCCCTCCCCGCCCGCGCTGAGCCCGCCGATCCCGGATGGACGCCCGCCCGCCAGCGCTATTTCCTCTCCCGCCTCGCCGACACGGGCAATGTGCTCGGCGTGTGCCGGGAGATGGATATGTCGCGGCAATCGGTTTACGCGCTGCGCGCGCGGGACGCGGCGTTCGCCCGCGCCTGGCAGGGGGCGATGCTGCGCCATCGCGATGCGCTCGTCGATATCTGCATGGAGCGGGCGACGCTCGGGGTCAGGGAAGAGATCGTCGTCGATGGCGCGCTGGTCGAGCGGACAAAGCCCGACGGGACGATGCTGCGCCATATGCTGAACCGGGCGGACCGGCGCTGCGACGACGGGACGTTCGCCGCCCGGCCCGCGCGGCAGAGCGAACTGCATTTCGAAGCGCTGCTCGATTGCATCGATCCCGACGAGACGGTGCGGGCCGGGGGCGGGCCGCCGGATCGCGCGGAGCTGCTCGCCTGCATCGCGGACAGCGCGGAGCTGGGCTGGGACAAGCGCGATTATCCGGGGCTGTGCGCACCGGGATCCGCCCCGCTCTCGGCCGCCCCGGATCCGCTGGCCCGTTTCGCGAGCGAGGAGGAGGCCGCCGATGCGCTGATCGCGTACAAGCGCCTGATGGCGATGCGGCCGGAGGAGGTCGACATTTCCGATCTCGATCCGGCGGCGGCGGAGGAGTGGACCGAGGAGCAATGGCTGCGCGCCGAGCATAGCGGGCTCGCCGACCGGCTGTTCGGGACGGACGGGGAGCCGGGCGGGGCGGAACGGGCGGAGGCGGGCGAGATGGAGCGCGGCGCGGAAACGGAGAACGCGCCGGAGCGGGACCAGGCGCGCGGCGGCGACCCCTGACCTGTGTCAACCAGTGTCAACCGGGATGGGGGGTGCTTGTCTGTCAGACTCGACCTGCCGGTCGAGCGCGGCACCGGCCCTCTCCCCCTCCCGACCTCCCACGAGTGTACCCTGAATGGGAGGTCGGGAGG
>NZ_JBQLZM010000116.1:0-26041 GCF_052168275.1 Parasphingopyxis sp.
GCCGGCGCTCCGTCTTCGGCCGCTGCGTCTTGGGTGCCTCGGCCGGCGGCACGCGGATCACCTGGCCGGTCTCGATCCGGTCGCCCGGCGCCGCGCGCTTGCCGTCGAGCCGGAGCTGACCCGTGCGCGACCAGCGCGAGACGATGTTGAAGGTCGCCTCGGGCAGGTTGCGCTTGAACCAGCGGTCGAGCCGGATGCCGTCATCCTCTGCGTCGACCGTGAACTGCCGCACATCGTCGCTGAAAGTTTCGGTCATGCCGCCGCCCTCATCAGCCAGAGCCCGGCGAACAGGGCCGCGACCGATCCGATGACGGAAACCGCCGCATAGCCGGCGGCGACGCCGAGCGCGCCGCGCTCGATCATGTTGGCGGTCTCCAGGCTGAAGGCCGAGAAGGTCGTGAAGCCGCCCAGTATCCCGACGCCGATGAACAGCCGCCATCCCTCGCCGCCGCCCCCGAACCGGGCAAGCAGCCCCGCGAGCACGCCCATGGCGAGCCCGCCCAGGATATTGGCGCCCAGCGTACCCCAAGGAAAGCCGGGACCGAACTGGTGGAGCGCAAAGCGACCGAGCAGGAAACGCAGTCCCGCTCCGATCGCACCGCCCGCCATGACGAGAAACAGGTAAGGCATGGCCGCCCTCTACCGGAGCGGCGCGGATTGGGCTAGCCGTTGCGGCGCCCTAGCTTCCGTTGCTGACGATCACGTCGACATCGGTGCCGCCGCCGCGCCGCGGGGCGAAGATGATGTAATAGGCGCCCTCGTCGCGCGACCGGTAGCCGCCGAGCACATTGTTGTCGTGACGCAGCTGGTGCTCGGACGAATAGCCCGAACGCACGGCGCGGGTGTAGTACCAGTCGATCAGATGCTCCATCGACGCGGTCGTGCGGAAGCTGACGACGCGCATCCGGCAATTGGGCTGGTTGTAGCCGGCGGCTTCGGCCACTTCCGAGCCCGGATAGACGTCGAAGGCGCGCGGCAACGTCGTCGCCCATGCCATGCCATATTCGACCGTGCCGTCGCAGCGGTCGACACCGGGGTCGCTCGCCTGACGCTCGGCCATCGCGCCGAGCGTCGTTTCGCCCTGCGCCGCGCTGCGACCGTCGGCGCAGTCCACGCAATCCTCGCCGCGCGTCGGGGCCGGCGCCGACAGCAGGCGGCCCTGGCTGATCGCCTCCTGCGCGTCGCGCATGGTGTGCAGCGTTTCCGGGATCGGCGCGCCGCTCACGGCGTCGCCGGGGAGCGCGGCATTGGCGTTGGACTGGCCGGCCAGTTCCTGGTCGACCATGATCTGGTCCTCGAGCGCAGTCGTGAGCGCGGGATCGCTATTGTCCGCTTCGCCGAGCAGCGCCTCGTCTAGCGCCTCGGTGTCGGTATCGGTCTGGCCCGTGCCGCAGGCGGCGAGCGTCAGGCCCAGCGCGATGGCGGCTGTCGTTGAGAATCGGTTAAGCGTCATGATCCGCGGCTCCTTGTCGGAAGCGCCGGATTCTCGCGGTTAAAGGTTACCAAAAGGTGCAGAAACATGGTGAACGGCGAAAAATTTACGATTTCTTCATATTGTCCCGTTCCGCCGGCGGACTCAGCCGCCGCCCGCAATCACCGAGACCGACGTGCCCTGACCGTTCATATCGGTCGCCGTGATCTGGACGCCGCCCTCTCCGTCCTGGCGCTCGGCCACGATCATCTGGCTCTGGCCCATATCCATCGTCGCGGCGATCGAATAACCGTCGCTCTCCAGTGCCCGGCGGTAAAAGGCGATCACTTCGGCCGGGGCGTCATCGGTCTGGAAACTGGACACCTGGCCCGATCCGCCATCCCGGCCCGTGGCATCGATGTTCAAGCCCCGGCTGGTATCGGCGCCCGGATAGCGGGGCAGTCCGGCCGGCATCTCGGCGCCGAGTTCACCGGTCGTGATGACGGTTTCACCGTCTCCGCTCCGATAGGTGGTCGTTCCGTCGCCGCCGCGTTCGACCCGCACCTCTTCGCCATCGGGGCCGCGATAGACCTGCTCGTTCGATCCGCCGCACGCCGCCAGCGCCAGCAGCGCGACCGCCGGGACCATATGTATCGTCCGCATGACTTTCCTCCCTCAAACCGCCATATGCGGTTTATCGCATAGCGCCCTTGAAGCGCCAAACCGAGTGACCTATATCACTAACACAGCAACTTTCGCAGACAGCGGGTGTAGACGAGATGCTCAATATTGTTTCGATCCTGATCGGGCTTTTCGCCGCGCTCCTCGCCCTGATCGGGCTCATTCCCCTTCTCGGCTGGGTCAACTGGTTCATGCTGCCCGTGGCCTTTGTCGGACTCGTGATCGGGCTGCTGTCGGACAGCAATGGCGGCCGCAATTTCAACCTGATCGTCATCGTCGTGGGGATTCTCCGCCTGATGCTTGGCGGCGGAATCCTCTAGCGCTTCAGCCGAAGCCGCTGCCCGGGTCGCGGAGCCTGTGGCGGATCAGCCGCGAGGTTTCGACCGCCGCCTGGCGGTGAACGACCGCCTCTCGATAGTCGGGGTCCGTGACCATTGCGAGAAAATCGCTCGCCTTGGGATAATGGGCGACGAATGCCGTGTCCCAACGCTCGTCCTCCGGACCGATGACGATCGTCTGCGGCTCGCCCGACCATAATATGGTTCCGCCGACCCGTTCGAAGACCGGGCCGCTCTCCTCGCCGTACAGCGCATAGGCCTCCGCGCCGCTCAATCCCTTGCCCGCCATCGGATGTCCGTCCGGATAGTCCGCCTTGTCGCGGAACCGGACGAGATTCAGCATCGCCACCGGCTGATCGCGGTCCAGCGCCTTGAAGGCATCGAAATTGACCCGGCTCGGGTCGACATAATTTTCATCGCTCATGCGCCAACCGTCGCCCGCAGGCGGTCCAGCGTCAAGGCGCTAGCGGGCCTTGTCCACCCCATCCGCGATCCCACGGCTTTCTCCGCGTTTTAAGTTATGGTATATCATACATGTTGTTGGGAGAGGGAGAACAGCCATGCCAAGATATGTCGCGCCGCCCGAAGCCGAACCGATGCGCGAGATGAACACGACGCCGCTGATCGACGTGATGCTCGTACTGCTGATCATGTTCCTGATCGCCCTGCCCGTGCTGACCCACAAAGTGCCGCTCAACCTGCCGCTCCCCGGCCCCGCCGAAGGCGCTCCGCCGCCCGACCACACCCTGGCGATCGCGCCGTCGGGCGCGCTGAGCTGGGACGGCCAGACGCTCCCCGCGGCGGCGTTGCCCGGACGGCTTGAAGCGATGGCCGCCGACCCGGCACGGCCCCGGCTCGTGATCGATGCATCTTCGGAAGCGCGTTACGAACGCGTCGACGAGGTGCTGGCCGCGGTGAACCGCGCCGGCGTGACCCAGGTCGGGTTCGCCGACAATGCGCGCTTCGCCCGGGCCTTTTGACCGAACGTCCTGACCACCGATCCGCTTGCGCCGCGCCGCGTTTCGCGGCACAGTCGGGCCATGGGAAAAGCACGATGGATTGCCGCCGCGGCGGCCGGTACGGCGGCGGTGGCCGCTGCCGCCTATTATCTCAACGAGCGCAACAGCGAAAAGCCGGAATATGACCTGCTGATCGAGGAAGGGCGGTTCGCGCTGCGCGCCTATCCGGCGATGATGGTTGCCGAAACGGTCCAGGAAGGGCAGCGCGAGACCGCGCTCGGCAACGGGTTCCGGGTGCTCGCCGACTATATCTTCGCGCGCTCCCGCCCCGGCAGGAAAATCCCGATGACATCGCCCGTCCTGTCCGACCGCGCGGCCGACGAGGCCGGCTGGCGGACCCGGTTCGTGATGCCCCGGCGGCTCGGCAAGGCGAAACTGCCGGAACCGGCGCCCGGCGTCACGCTCGTCGAACAGCCGCCGCGCAAGATCGCGGCGATCCGGTTTTCGGGCAATGCCGAGGACGAGGCGCTTGCCGCCCATGAGGCGGATCTGCGCGAATGGATGGCGGCGAACAGCCTCGAGCCGGCCGGCGCCGTCGAATATGCGTTTTACAATTCGCCTTTCATCCCGGGGCCCTTGCGGCGCAACGAGGTTCTGATCCCGGTCGCCTAGCTGCGCTTGCCGACATGTTTGAGCGCGGCATTGCCGGCGATCGCGATCGCGGCGGCGGCCATCAGAAATCCGGTAAAGCCGCCGATCATGATCGCGAAGACCATGGCTATCGCAAAGGCGCCGAAACCGATCGACGCCGGGTTCAGGCCCTCGTCGTTCCGGTCTGAACGCCCGAATAATTTCAAGTCGGCCAGGCGTTCCAACCCGTCGGGATAGTCGGCCTTGGTGCGCGCGCCGGGTTGCGGGCCGACCCGGCTGACGGGGTGCGGAACGCGCTCGGGCTCGACCGGCCGCCGGTCCCCGGATGCGGGATTCAGGTCCGCCGCCTGTTTGGGGGGCAGGTTGGTGCGGGCGTCGAGAACGATCAGCTTCCGGCCCCGCTCAATCACCCGATATTGTGTCTGCGGTGCGTCCACGGCTTTCTCCGCCGTCCAGTCTATGACGAGCCGGGCGGCGGGGGAAGACCGGTTGTGCCTTTCGGCCGGTTATTCGCAGCGGGAATCGCTGCGGTCGATCTCGCGGCCGATGAGCGCGCCGACCCCGGCGCCGACGATCGTTCCGACCGTGCGGTCCCGCCCGCCGTCGATCTCGCGGCCGAGCAGCGCCCCGGCCGCGCCGCCGACCAGCAGGCCGACCGTGCCATCGTCGCGGCGGCAGCGATAACGGCCGTCGCGGTCTCGCCAGACGCGCCCGCGATAATAATCGTCGTCGTCGCGGTCATAATAGGCGATCTGGGTGAGGCCGGCCGCGTGGGCCGTCTGGCCCCATGCGGGCGCATATTCGCCGGAACCGGCAAGCGCCGGAGCGGCCGTCATGGCCATGATCGTGGCGGCGCAGGCAATCACTGTTTTACGCATCGAACATTCCTCTCAACGGGGGTTGCGACAATGAACCCTCAACGGCAATCGCTAGTCCGGGTTGCATGAATGACCGGCAACGATCGGGCGCGGACGGCCGTTCCGCGACCGGCGGTTCGATTTCTGCGACCAGTTTCACGCGCGGATCAGTTCTCCTCGGCCCTCACGAAACGCTGCCGGTTGCCGAGCCGCCAGGTCCCACCGCCGTCGGTCGACATTTCCATGCGGGACCGGAACCGGTCGCGCTCGACATCGTAGCGCGTGAAGCGCAGCATCAGCGTCGATCCGTCCGCCATGGCCGTGTTCGGCGTCGTGCGCGTTTCGCTCGTGTCGGGGCCGATCATCCGCCACAGATGGCCGTCCGCGCCGACCGACGCCATCTCGATCTCGTTAAGGCTCGGCCGTACGAAGAACAGGATGGCGGATGCCTGGTTGAGCTCCGGGATCGTGCTCATGCCCGACACGACCCGGTCGGGGACGACCCAGCCGAACCGGTATTGGCCGGTCAGCGTCCGCGTCACACTGCCGTCCGCCGCGATGAAATCGGTCTCGACATTCCACAGGCCCACCGCATGGCGGAGTTGCTCGACGGCGCCGGACGCCGGTTCGGGCGGCGCGTCCTGCGCCGCGCCCGGTATCGCGGCGCAGGCCAGCAGCAGCAGTGCGACGACATGGAAAAAGCGGCGCATGGCAAGTCTCCCCTCTCTTTGCCAGTATCGTGCGCCACTCCGGACGCCGTGCCCAGCCCTTTTCGATCGGGAGCCGGGATCGGGGCGCAAAACGCCGCCCACGGCCGATGGAGCGCGGCGCGCGCGCGATGCTCAGGCTCCGTCCGCCGCGCGCCGCTAGGGCTCCGGCCAGCGTTCCGGCGAGGCGGCGCGGGACGTCCGGTCCCGCGCGGCCCGCGGTCAGCGGTTGTCGAGCTGCGGCCGAACCGCGTCGAGCCCCTTGCGGCTGATCCGGTAAGGACCGCTGCCGCGGCTGACGATCAACCGGCGGCGCTTGAGCTTCCGGAACACGCTCATAGCGCAGTCGGACAGGACATAGCCCTCGCGCGTGAAGCAGGTGATGTTGACGATCCGCCCCCGCGAACCATCCGCGGCCGGCGCATGTTCATGGGCGATATGCCCGCCCTGGGCGAGTACGTGCAGCGTGCGCTGCTCATGTTTCGAAATATTCATCGGAAATCGTGACCCCGGAGCGGGCGGGACGATCCCGCCGGCTCCTTGCTGAGGTGGACAGGCGCAACACGGCGCCGCCAGACTCGACCGAGCGTGGCGGACGGTTGCGAACCGACGGGTCACCGGGAATCCATCCCGGGCCGTCCATCAGCGGGCGACAATTTCCTTCATAAAACACTCTGGTCTTGTTTGCGGTGGCGCGATTAGCAGTACACATAGCGGCGAGGCAATATGCGATGCCGGTTCATGTGCGGAGTGATGTTGTCTTCGATGGCTGAAAAGAGCGCGATACCGATCACGAGAAACCCGGCCTCGGCCGAAACCGAGGCGGCGATCCGCGCCGCGGTGTGCTCGGCGACGGCGATGGCGACGGACGATGAACGCTCGCGCCTCGCGACGCCCGACGACGCCGACCTGTTCCACGCCTTTTTGAGCGACCCGGCGATCCATGCGCCGATCTATACCTTGCCGCGACCGTTGACGCCCGACAGCGTCCGCCGGTTCATCGAGCGTCACTGCGAGGAGCGCGAGCGCGGCGAGGGGCTGCTCTTCCTCAATTTCAGCGACGGCGGGATCGGCGGCTATACTGATCTCGCGATCTGGCCGCACTGGACGGCCGGCGAAATGGGCGGCGCCGTCCATCCGGACCGGCAGGGCCGGCGGCGCGGCATCCTCGGCGCCGAGCGCGGCTTCACCTGGATGTTCGAGGCGCTGGGCCTGGACCTGATCTGCGAGACCGCCGCGCCCGACAATGTCCGCACCGCCCGGCTGCTCGACCATCTCGGCTTCCGGCGGATGGGCGAAGTGACGAGCCATCGCGACGACGGGACGAGCCGGCCTTCGCTGGTCTGGGAAGTCACCCGCGCCGAATGGATGCGCCGGACGCCGAGCGAAGAGACCATGCCGCCGACCGATGCGGCCGATACGAGAGGGAGCAAACCATGACCGACAATATCGCCATCATCCGGGACTTCATCGCCGCCTGGTCGCGCCTCGATGCCAGGGAACTGACCGGCTATTTCACCGAAACCGGCACCTATCACAACATGCCCGCCGCGCCGGTGAGCGGCCATGCCGCGCTCGAACGGTTCATCGGCGGCTTCATCGCCAGCTGGACGCGGACCGACTGGGACATACTGACCATCATGGGCGAGGGGGATACCGTGATCGCCGAGCGGCTCGACCGCACGAGGATCGGCGATATCGAAATCGACCTGCCCTGTTGCGGAATATTCGAGATGGAGGACGGCAAGATCGCGGTCTGGCGCGACTATTTCGACATGGCGACCTATACCAGGGCGCTTGCCGGCTGAGACCCGCTCACCGCGTGCGCAGGCTTTCCGACAGCGTGACGGCCATCGCGTCCTCGGCCTCGCCGATCACGATATCGGCCAGCCGCCAGTCGGCCCCCTGCTGCGCCCAGACATAGCGGACGGTGCGCGGCTCGCCGAAATTCTCGAACCGCGCGATCACGGCGACCAGCCCCGGCGCGATCGGTTCGCGGGTGATCGCCAGCCCGGTAATCTCGGCATCCTGCCCGTCGACATGCCAGGCATAATCGAGGTTCGGCGCCAGCCCCTCATTCGCCTCGGCGGCCGCCCGCTCGGCCGCGAACAGCGCGGCCAGCTCGGCGGTCATCGGCAGCGGCGGGTTCAGCGTGTCGACGGCGAAGGGATCGGCATAGAGCGCCGCCACCTGCGCTTCGAGCGCGGCGGCTTCGTCCGGCGCGATATCCGCGTCAGGCAGCGCGACCGTCTCGACCGCCTCCTGCGCGCTGCCGTCACCGGCCCCGGCGCCGCAGGCCGAAGCGAGCGGCGCCGCGAGTATCGCGATCGGGGCGAGGCGCCAAGGAATCATCGCGCCAGCCTAGCCCTCTTTCGAGGCGCAGTGAATGCACAGCGCCGCTTCGGGCCGGACGTCGAGCCGCCTGGGGTTGATGTCCCCGCCGCAGCGCACGCAGACGCCATATTCGCCGTCCTCGATCCGCGCGAGCGCGCGCTTGACCGAGGCGATCTCGCGGGTGACGAGCCGCGCCTGCGCCTCGAGCGACTGATCGTCCTCCATCTCGACCGCCTGTTCGGACGAATCGGCGTTCAGCGGCTCGGCGAGATCGCGCGCCAGATGCGCCTCGCGTTGCTCGAGCTCGGCGAGCTGGGCTTCGAGACGGGCTTTGGCGGTATCGGTCATCATGCGGAACTCCTGCTGGCACGGTGGGCGCACTTCACGGGCCCGGTCTACGGCCCCCGTGATAGCCCGGCTTTGATCTCGCGCAAATCCCTCCGCAACGGCGCGAAAGCGGACGAGGCTTAACGCGATCTTTGCCGATCGGCGGGCAATAGACGGGCCATGGCGAGCAATTTTTCGCGACCGAACCGGCTCCCCGCCCCCTATCTGCTGATGATCGCGCTGATCGCCGCGATCGGCGGCATGTGGGGCCTCGAATTCGCCGAGCGGCGCGCCGGACCGGCCGCGACCGAACCGCAGGATTTCGCGGCCGCCGCGACCCGCACCGCCACCCGCGCCGCCTCCTTCGCGCTCTGCGGATCGGGCCCGCGCGTCAATTGCGTCGTCGACGGCGACACTTTCTGGATGGACGGGCGCAAGATCCGCATCCTCGACATCGACACGCCCGAGCTCTCGCCGCCGCGCTGCGCGGCGGAGGAACGGCTGGGCGAGGCCGCGAAACACCGGCTCCGCGCCCTGCTCAACGGCGGCGCGGTGACGCTGCACGCCGAAGGCCGCGACCGGGACCGCTACGGCCGGCTGCTGCGCCGCGTCCATGTCGACGGACGGCCCGTCGGCGACACGCTGATCGCCGAGGGGCTGGCCCGGCCCTATGCGGGCGGCCGGCGCAGCTGGTGCGGCTGAGCCTTTTTTGCCGACCCGCTGATTCCAAAGGATTTTCCGGCCAGTTGTCACAAGAAGTCCCGCCTATGCGCGTGAGTTTGTCAGACTCGGCAGATTCTTTTGTCAGACTCGACCTGTCGGTCGAGAGCGGCACCGGCCCGCACCCCCTCCCGGCCTCCCACGAGTGTACCCTGAATGGGAGGCCGGGAGGGGGAGCGGGCCGGTGCGGCGACGTTGCGCGAGCAACGTTCTGACAAACCGAAGCCCGGTGCCGCGCCTGAGCGAAGCGAAGGTCTGACAAAAAAGAATCCACCGCGCCGTCCACAAGAGAAATTCCGACACACCTCACGCCTGGGGCGCATCGGTCCAGTCGATCACCGCCTTCGCGCCGAAGGGCAGCGGATCGGCGGGGCAGGCGTCGGGCGGGACGTCGGCGAGGCGGCCGGTCAGCGCGGCGAGTTCGTCGCGCGCGGTGTCGAGCGGGTCGGGCACGGCGACCTCCATCAGGCCGGAGAGGTTGCCATAGGTCATCGGCGCGAGATGGCGGATCAGGAACAGGTGGAGCCGCTCGGACGGGCGGATGCGCGTCGCCACCAGTTCGCCGTCCTTCCACGTCTCCTCGCGCAGGCCGTTCACCACCCGGTCGAAGGCCAGCGCCACGAGCCGGGCCGAGGCGAGCCGGAGCGCCGCGTCCCACGCCCCGGCGAAATCCGCGCCGTCGGTCCGCGCGCGCAGCCGATAGGCGGACCGCGCGCTCATCCCCGCGGCGGCCCCCGCCTCGCGCACGCAGCCGGTCTCGGCCAGGGTGCCGACGAACAGCCGCTGCCGCTCCGCCGTCCAGCCGTTGCGTTGCCTGCGCGGGGCGGCGGGGGTGAAATCGAGGACGGAGGAACCCGGGGCGTCGCCGGCTTCGGGCGGCGCGGTTTCGGTTTCGTCGGGCGGGACGGGGGCGAGCGGGTCCATGAGAGCATCTCCTTGGTTCGATGGAAATGCGGTTTATAACCTATATGGTGTATTGTAGGACAGGATATTGGATCTAAGGCCGTCACCCCGGACTTGATCCGGGGTCCAGCGCGGCAGGCGATATCGCTTATGGTTCTGGATTCCGGGTCAAACCCGGAATGACGAAAGCGACCCGCCCCTACCAGCTCGTGATACGGGCCTCGATGCCATAGGCGTCGCAGGAGGCGATCAACGGCTTGGGTGTCGCCTTGGAATCAAGCAGGTGGTGGCGAGGCGGGGGAAAGGAATGGAGGCGTGGAAAGGAGCTTTTCCTATTCCGCAGCAACGGTACTGTTGTAACTGTAAGTGGGCCAACTTGGCTCATAATTCTCTTGAGCCTGATTCCCCCAAACTGTCCAACCTGGCCGTTCGCCACGCGCGAACAACTCAAGGAACGGCCCCCAACTGCATTCCTCTATTATCTCGTACTGCTCATCCGGCTTACGACTATGCTCGCGTTTACGACTCTGGATCATGTTCACTTGACTTCGGCCAGGAGCAAGCGTTCGAGCTTTCTTACCTCGCACACCAAACAGAAGAACTTCGGTGACGTTCCGAAAATAGAAACCTACTCCGCGCCCGTCTGAGCCACCGTCTTTTCTTATCTTGTGCCAGATCAGGTTGGATACGTAGCGAAAGCCCCACGACTCCATCACTCGAAGCCCGTCAGGCAACAAGGCGTTCGGGACCCAAAGATAGAGATGGGCCGGTTCATCGGCAATGTCAGCGACGGGCAAAGCACAAATATCATCTAGAGACATTGTGTCGTACCGTTTCAAACGTCCGTGCTCCGGTGCTATTTTCCCGGTACGATTTTGGAATTGCCAAGGCGGATCGGCTAATATGGTTCCATACCGACAAGAAGCGCTCAGTTCATCGCACTTGCCAGCAAAGAAAGCGGCTTGATCCGGAATCAGAGTCATAAGGATCTGATTCCCACTAAGCGGATCTGCGCAAGCTATATGAGTCGAGCCGTGCAAAAAACGAGTCGGACAGATTCGGTTGTCAGATTTCCTCTTGACCTCTTAGCACACGAAAAAGCCGTGCTTCGCCGCTTGTTCCAGGCGGAAAATTATCTGTGTTGAAGTCGTCATCGGTCAAACTCATAGGCTCAAACACACGATCATAGAATTTACCTAATGAGACGGGATCGCCGGGCTGGGCTACGTTGGAATAGGCAATACGAAAATATCTAAGCAATGCCCTTACCCCGTTAGTTCTGTTGAGCATATACCCTCGGCTGCGCTCATCCCAAGCCCGTGGCCATTTCTGGCGTACCGCAGAAAAATAGTTAAAGATCAAAGCCATAATCTCAACATCTTTTCCATCAATGAATAAATTTCGAAGAACAAATCTGTAAATCTCTTCCTCTGAAGCCTTCTCCAGCTTTTCTCCCCTAAGAAGAGTATCACGATCTTTCTTTGGCTCATTAGTGATGTGAGCCATCAGGCCCTCGACAAAAGTCGCTTGGCTTATCGGTTCAAAATCAGCGCCGTCAGTTGTAAAGCCCAGTCGCTTAATTCGCCCATAAAATGGACTATCTTCATCTCGATCCAAGTTGACCGCTACGACATGGCAGGTTTTTTGAGGACTGCGAGTACGAGCTAGTTCGTATAAATCATATACGAGGCTCTTGTTTACCTTGGTCTGCTCAAGATTTACGGTAGAGAAGATATGAGCCTGATCAGCAATATCAGCCTCAACAAAAAGGGTAACCGACACATCAAATTGTTCGCCGGCGAAGGCCTCGAGCCCTGCTATTCTATGTTGACCGTCGATCACTCGCCCTAGCTGCCGAATAGCGATGCTAGGTTCGGAATCTTCCTCTCGAAAATTCCTGAGCGTCAATATCTTACCGTCGTCGTCGAAACTCGCGTAAGACGCATCATTGATGGCGACGATTACGGATGTTGGAAATGTGGCATCTATGAAGTTCACGTAAGCTTCGAGGTCTCTTAGCCTCGATTTATTGATTGGGCGTTGTATCCCTAGATATTTTTCGACATCTCTTTCTGACGAGATGACGCGGCGGACATCAAAATAGGTGAATTTTATCAAGTCGTCGTAAGGTATCGACGCAATGTAAAGGTCGCCGATTGGTTGCGATGCTCTGATGCAGTCAAAAGCGATCTCGATTTTACTTGGATCGGGCGGAACGTCCATCTTAATCGCCCTTCCTGTCCAGCCATTCATCGAAAGCATTATCAGCTTCGAGCTTTAACGATGAACTTATTGTGTCAGAATGCTCTCTTTCGATTACTTCCATCATATTTCGATATGCAGTAACGCAGAATAGCAGAAAGGTCGCCAGAAGAGCTACCACTACTGATAAAACGGCCACACCGGTCTCATTGACAAGAGAGTCTGTAGGACCTCCGCCAGCAAACCTTTGTATTGTTAATGTCACGCCCGACAAAATGCATATGAAGCTGGCGAAGTAGAATGTCTCCTGCATGGCCGGAAACCGATAAGAAAGCGCTGCTTTATCGTCGTCGTCATCGATATCAGCTGGTAGCCGGTATCGTCCGTGACGTTTCGTAACAATGTAACCGAGCGGGCCGAGTATTGCGGCAGCATATATGAAAAGTCCGCCACTCGAAATCGTATCCCAAAAGTTTGATCGCCCCGTGAATATTAAAAGCCCAACAACTGGAAACCAGAAAGGCATTGTCGAAAAGAGAGTGGAATAGAAAACTTCTTTCCGAGCTTCTCTCAAAGCTTCGGGAGGTACTTTCCAAAGCTTACCGACAAAAGGCCATCCATCAAGACGCCTGAGCCAGCCATTTTTCTGATCCCGTGCGGACATGATCTGTAGTCTGCACGAAATTCCTGTCGAAGCAATGCTCTATGACTACTCCGCCGCCACACTCTTCTCGCCGAACATGTCCTCGCCTTCCTCTTCGCCCTCGTCGTCGTTGGCCTTGCCCTTCTTGCGCTCGTCGAAGCTGTCCCAGACCTGGTTCCAGTCGCCGCGCGTCGCGCCCTTCGAATATTCGGTCGCCCGGGTTTCGAAGAAATTGGCATGCTCGACGCCGTTCAGGAGCGGGGCGAGCCAGGGGAGCGGGTGGTCGTCGATCATGTAGACGGCGGGGAGGCCGAGCTGGCCGAGGCGCCAGTCGGCGATGTAGCGGATATAGCGCTTGATCTCCTTGGCCGTCATGCCGGGCACCGCGCCCTCGGAGAAAGCGAGATCGATGAACGCGTCCTCGAGCCGCACCGTCTTCTGGCAGCAGTCGATAATGTCTTCCTTGACGCTCTTCGTCAGGCAGCCGCGTTCCTCGCAGAATTCGTGGAACAGCTTGATCACGCCCTCGCAGTGCAGGCTCTCGTCGCGGACCGACCAGCTGACGATCTGCCCCATCCCCTTCATCTTGTTGAAGCGCGGGAAGTTCATCAGCATGGCGAAGGAGGCGAAGAGCTGCAGCCCCTCGGTGAAGCCGCCGAACATGGCGAGCGTCTTGGCGATGTCCTCGTCGGTGTCGACGCCGAACTCGTTCAGATAATCGTGCTTGGCCTTCATCTCCTCATATTCGAGGAACATGCTGTATTCGCTCTCGGGCATCCCGATCGTGTCGAGCAGGTGCGAATAGGCGGCGATATGGACCGTCTCCATGTTGGAGAAGGCGGTCAGCATCATCTTGATCTCGGTCGGCTTGAACACGCGGCCGTACTTGTCGTGATAGCAGTCCTGCACCTCGACATCGGCCTGGGTGAAGAAGCGGAAGATCTGGGTGAGCAGCGCGCGCTCGTGATCGGTGAGCTTCTGCGCCCAGTCCCGGCAGTCCTCGCCCAGCGGCACCTCTTCGGGCATCCAGTGGATCTGCTGCTGGCGTTTCCAGAAATCATAGGCCCAGGGATATTCGAACGGCTTGTAGGTCTTGCGGGCTTCGAGAAGGGACA
The DNA here is from genome assembly GCF_052168275.1 of Parasphingopyxis sp. Lineage (GTDB taxonomy): Bacteria > Pseudomonadota > Alphaproteobacteria > Sphingomonadales > Sphingomonadaceae > Parasphingopyxis. Next base: position 13,849 of record NZ_JBQLZM010000116.1, read on the forward strand.
TTTTCGGGTTTCTCCTGGGCTTCTATTCCGTGTGTCTGTGCGCCGCGCTTTTGGGGCGCGTGAAAATCGTGCGGGCCGGCCTCATCGCTTCGCGCTCCGGGCGCCGACGCCGAGAAAGACGATGCCGACGAAATAGCCGAAATCGTACCAGCCGCCATTGTTGGGCACCGCGTAGATCGCGACCGTATCGACGAACAGCGAGACGATCCAGGCGATCGGGAAGATGAAGCCGTGCCAGACGCCGAGCAGGAAGCCCGGCGCCTCGGGCGCGACGCTCCCGCCCGATTGCTGCGCCGCGCAGGCGGCGAGCAGCAGGGTCATGCCGAGAATGGCGAGAAGGCGAGAATCAAGGCGCGCCGGCCCCGTCACTGGCACGCCAGACACTCGTCATAATCGGTGGTTTCCGCCGTCGCGAGTTCGACCTTGGCGGGATCGAGCGTGTTGTCGCTCTCCACGCCGCCGGCGAAGCCCGCGCGCTGCACGCTCTTCGACCGCAGATAGTAGAGCGACTTGATGCCGAGCTCCCAGGCGCGGAAGTGGAGCATCAGCAGGTCCCATTTCTCGACATCGGCCGGGATGAAGAGGTTGAGCGACTGCGCCTGGTCGATATAGGGCGCGCGATCGGCGGCAAGCTCGAGCAGCCAGCGCTGGTCGATCTCGAAGCTGGTCTTGAAGCTGTCCTTCTCCTCGGCGGTCAGGAAATCGAGATGCTGGACGCTGCCGCCTTTCTCGAGGATCGAATTCCAGACATTGGCGCTGTCCTTCGATTTCTCCTGCAGCAGCTTTTCCAGATAGGGATTCTTGACGACGAAGCTGCCGGACAGCGTCTTGTGCGTGTAGATATTGGCCGGGATCGGCTCGATGCAGGCGGATGTGCCGCCGCAGATGATGCTGATCGACGCGGTCGGCGCGATCGCCATCTTGCAGGAGAAGCGCTCCATCACGCCCTGGTCGGCCGCGTCGGGGCAGGGTCCGCGCTCATTGGCGAGCATCATCGAGGCTTCGGACGCCTTGGTCTGGATATGCTTGAAGATTTTGAGGTTCCAGCTCTTCGCCAGCGCGCTCTCGAAGCCGAGGCCGCGCGCCTGGAGGAAGCTGTGGAAGCCCATGACGCCGAGCCCCACCGAACGCTCCTGTTCGGCGCTGTACTTGGCGCGCGCCATTTCGTCGGGCGCGCGGTCGATATAGTCCTGCAGCACATTGTCGAGGAAGCGCATGACATCCTCGATGAACAGCTTGTCCTCGCTCCACTCGTCCCACATTTCGAGGTTGAGCGACGAGAGGCAGCAGACCGCCGTGCGGTCCTTGCCATGCTGGTCGATGCCGGTCGGCAGGGTGATTTCGGAGCACAGGTTCGAGGTGGAAACCTTCAGGCCCACGTCGCGCTGATGCTTGGGCATCATGCGGTTCACCGTGTCGTTGAAGACGATATAGGGCTCGCCGGTCGCCAGCCGCGTCTCGACGAGCTTCTGGAACAGCGAGCGCGCATCGACGGTCGCGCGGACGCTGCCGTCCTTGGGCGATTTGAGATCGAACGCGGCGCCGTCGCGCACGGCTTCCATGAATTCGTCGGTGACGAGCACGCCGTGATGGAGGTTCAGCGCCTTGCGGTTGAAGTCGCCCGAGGCTTTGCGGATTTCGAGAAACTCCTCGATCTCGGGATGCGAGATATCGAGATAGCAGGCCGCCGAGCCGCGCCGCAGCGAGCCCTGGCTGATCGCGAGCGTAAGGCTGTCCATCACCCGGACGAAGGGGATGATGCCGCTGGTCTTGCCGTTGAGGCCGACCGGCTCGCCGATCCCGCGCACATGGCCCCAATAGGTGCCGATGCCGCCGCCGCGGCTGGCGAGCCAGACATTCTCGTTCCAGGTGCCGACAATGCCCTCGAGGCTGTCGGACACGCTGTTGAGGTAGCAGCTGATCGGCAGCCCGCGCCCGGTGCCGCCGTTCGAGAGGACGGGGGTCGCCGGCATGAACCAGAGTTTCGAGATATAGTCGTAGAGCCGCTGCGCATGTTCGGCATCGTCGGCATAGGCCGACGCGACCCGCGCGAAGAGATCCTGATAGCTTTCGTCGGGCAGGAGGTAGCGGTCCTTCAGCGTCTCCTTGCCGAATTCGGTGAGGAGGTCGTCGCGCGACTGGTCCTGCTCGATCGGATGCATTTGCGGACGGATCGATTTGCTGTTCAGCTCCTCCTCCGCCGCGTCATCCGTCTTCGGTGCGTCCATCGCGTCGATCACATCGTCCACCGTGACTTCGCCGTTATTCGCCAGATCCATTGCGCTCATACCCCTTATACACCATTCCCATATAGGAATGTTCCCACTTCGTTCGAGTCGGAAACTCCGTTCCTACACCCCTTTTGCGGCCTTGCGGGAACTGATTTGCCCTTGTCCCCGATATCCACACGGGTCCGTCCGCAGGCGACAATAAGGGTGGGTGCCGCGAATCGCGATCGCGGCGCGTTACCACAACCTATTGGGTAGGCCCCCGGCCGAACCACTAGCCATAGTGTCCCAACCGCGAGTCGGGCACAAGAGGGTTAACCGGAAATTTGTGATTCGATTCACCGCTATTCTGACTCGGTTCGTCGCACGCCGATCCCTTCGCAGGCGCAGCGACGCATGGACCGAACTGGCCTTGCGGGATTGCAAGGGAACGGATCAAGAACGAAAAAATTTACCCCCGATATCGCGTTTCGATCACGGCGACCGTCATTGCGAGGAGCCGTCAGGCCCAGCTTGTCCCGAGCGGCCGGCTTGGCCAGCCAGCCGAAGGGCGGCGATCCAGAGCGGCTGGTTACATCGCCTGCGGCTCTGGATTGGTTGACCTTCGGTCGCCTTCGGCCCGCTGCGCTCGCAATGACGGATGGGCCTGCCGGTCACGACATCGAAACTTGACATATTATATAGATATCTATCATATAGCCATAGATACAAATTGGAGGCCCGTCATGCCCACCCGCCGCAAAGTCCTTTTCACCGGTGCCGCCAGCGCCGTCATCATCGGGGGCGGCCTGTTCGCCTATGACATCTTCTCGCCGAGCCTCGCCGAAGCGCGCGCGCCCTGGCGGCGGGCGGCCGAGGGGTTCGGCGATCCGCGGCTCGACATTCTCGCCTATGCGATCCTCGCGCCCAATCCGCACAACAAGCAGCCCTGGCTGATCGAGCTGATCGGAGAAGACCGGATTCGCATCACCGCCGACCTCGACCGGATGCTGCCCGAAACCGATCCGCCCTGCCGCCAGATCACGATCGGCTTCGGCGCCTTTCTCGAACTGCTCCGCATGGCTGCGGCGGAAAAGGGATATCGCGCCGAGACGACGCCCTTTCCCGCGGGCGAGCCGCACCCCGTGCTCGACGACCGCCCGATCGCCGATATCCGCCTGGTCCGCGAACCGGGCATCGCGACGGACCGGCTGTTCGATCGCGTGCTGGAACGCCATACGAATCGCGAACAGTACGAACCCCGCCCCGTTACCGACCGGCAGTTCGCCGCCTTGCGCGCGGCACTGCCCCAAGGCGTAGCGCTCGACTGGGCGAACACGGCCGAGACGATCGCACCCCTCAAGGACATCGCAACCGATGCCTGGCTCGTCGAATATACGACGCCACATACATTGCAGGAGAGTATCGACGTCATGCGGATCGGCGCGGACGAAGCGGTCGCCAATCCCGACGGCATCATCCTCGATGGGCCCATGATCGAGGCAGCGCACAATCTCGGCATGGTAACGCGCGAAAAATTGGCCGATCCGGACAGCTACGCCTTTGCCGAGGGCATCACGATGTACACGGCGCTGATCGACGCCAGCCCGTCCATATGCTGGCTGCATACGGCCGACAACAGCCGCGCGACGCAGCTCGCGACCGGCGCGGCATGGCTTCGGATGCAGCTCGCTGCTACACGCGAAGGACTGGCGATGCAGCCGCTGAGCCAGGCGTTGCAGGAGTTTCCCGAAATGGCCGAGCAGTACGCCCGCCTTCACGATCATCTCGGCATCGCCGCTCCGTCCCGCGTGCAGGGCCTGTTCCGCATCGGCCATGCGCCGGCGATCGAACCGTCGCCGCGCTGGCCGCTCACGAGCCGGCTGGTCGACGCCTGATGGCGAAGGCCCGGGGTTCGGCGCCGAAAGGTCCGGGGCTGGCGGGCGATCCGCTGGGCAACCTCGTGATGACGGAGATCGGCATCATCGCGCAGCTTGCCGGCACGCTGTTCGAGTCGGTGCTCCCCGACGGCATGACCCGGGCCCAGTACGGCGTGCTCAACCATCTGCTGCGCCTCGAAACCGAGGAGACGATCGGCGAACTGGCGAGCGCCTTCCAGGTGCGCCAGCCGACCATGTCGTCGACCGTCCGCAAGCTCGAGGACAAGGGGCTGGTCGCGCTGAAAAGCGATCCGGAGGACCGCCGCATCCGCCGGGTGGCGATCACCAAGGCCGGCAAGGCCGCACGCCAGGCCGGGCTCGAGGCGCTGGGGCCGCTCTATGCCGAGCTGATGACCCTTGTGCCGGAAAAGGAGCTGAAGGCGATCCTGCCGACCCTGACCCGGCTGCGCATCATCCTCGACGAGCGGCGGCCGGACTGAGCGGCGCGGCCGCCGGCGCCCCTGTCGACAGGCCGCGCAATCGGCTATCATCGCGCCCATGATCTGGATCGTGTTCCTCATGGGCGTCGTCAACATCTTCCTCCATCGCAGCGTGATGGAGGGGCGCGGCCCGGTATTCGCCGAGATCGCCGAGACGCTGCACCGCTTCGGCGGCGGCTATGCGGGCTATGCGATCGAGTTCGTCTTTCTCGTCGGCGCGCTCTGGTTCGCGAAGGCGGGCCAGCCGATGGTGCTGTTCATCTACGGCGCCTATACCGCGCTCAATATCGGCACCTTCGCGATGCTGACCCAGATGAACAAGCGCTAGGGCGCGGCGGGCACGGCCAGTTCGAGCCGCTGCGGCGCGCCGTCGTCGACCCCGTCGAACAGGATCAGCAGCGAGACGGCGTCGCCGTCGATGCCGGTGATCGCCATCGCCTCGGCCTTGCCGCCGCGCGGCGCCTCGACGGTCGCGAGCACCCGGGCCGCGCCGTCCGCGCCGCGCAGATGGACGCGATAGGGTACGTCCTGCTCCTGGGCCGGGCCGGACAGGATCAGCAGCCGCCCGTCGGGCAGGAAGGCGAGGTCGCGGATGCCGGCCTGTTCACCGAGCGCGACCGGAACGGCGCGGCCGCCGCCTGAAATCGCACGGGAGAACAGGGCCGTCGCGCTGGTTTCGAACAGATAGGCCGTGCCGTCGACCACCGGCGCGCGCAGGCCGAAGACCATCCGGTCGCCCTGCACGGCGAGGCCCTCCACATTGAGCCCGTTCGCGTCGTGGAGCGACGCGCCGAAATAGGGCGCCAGCGTGTCGTCCCGCTGCAGCATCGCGCCCAGCCTGTAGCTCGCCGCGACCGAAACCATGCCCGGCACGATCGGCCCGGCCGGTTCGTCCGGCTCGACGCGCGCGACGACAAAGGCCGGCGGGCGGAGTTCGTTGCTGTTGCGCGAACAGCCATGCGATCCCGCGACATAGAAGACGCCCTCGCTGAACGCGGCCGCTTCGCCGTCCATCTCCCGGCTCTCCGCATCCTGTTCGCCGCAGATGCCGCGCGGAACGGAACCCAGCGGATCGCCGGCACCGCCGAGCGGGAAACGCTGCCCGGCGGCGAGGATCGCGCCGTTGAACGTCGTCCATTGCGCGGCGTCGCCCTCATCCTCGATGGCGAGGCAGCGCATCGTGCCGCCGCCGCGCTGCCAGTCGCAGGCGAGGCCGCTCACATCTTCCGAGACGCTGCCCTCCGGTCCGAAATGTCCGGATACGGTGATGCCGGCCTCGAGCGGCGGTGCGGTATCGGACGCCCCGCCGCAGCCCGCGAGGCTGAGCAGCACGGCAAGGCTCAGGAGGCGCACGCTATGCACTGCGTCGCCATCGGGTCGATCTCCAGCCGTTTTTCGGCGATCGCCTCGCCGCAGGTCAGGCAATAACCGAACTCGCCCTCGTCGATCCGGCGCAGCGCGGCCTCGATCCGGGCGATATCGGACCGGCGGCGCCGCGCTTCGGCATCGGCCATCGCCTGTTGCTGCATCGCGTCCATCCGCGACAGCCGCCCGACGCTCTGCTGGTCAAGGGCGACCGGCTCGCGCCACTCGGCCGCGCCCGCATCCTCGCCGGAAAGCTGCGCGCGCAGGGCGATCAGCGTCTCGCGGAAAGCCGCGATGCGGGCGTCGGACAGCTCAGTCATCGGCTGGCGGGACATAGGTTTCGAGCGGCAGGTCCTGCGCCAGCCGCTCCTCGGTCGCCGAGAAGGCCGAGCGGCCGGGGCGGGGCGTGTCCGGCAGGCCGGTCGCGAAATAGGCGACGCCGCGCCCCTCCGCATGGCTGATCCACAGTCCGGAGCGCAGGCCGTAGGCGTCGCCGGCATGGCCGCTATGGACGGCGCCGGTGGCGAAGAGATCGTCGTCGCACTCGCCGCCATCGCCGTTCAGCGTATGGACGCCGTGATTGTAGCGGCAGAAGAAGCCGCCCTCGCTGTCGCCGCTTTCCGTGATCGGCGCGCCGCGGCCGCCATAGAGCATCGGGATCAGCGCGAGTTCCCGATAATGCCGGTTCATGAAGGCGAAGTCCGTGCCCTCGCCGCGCGACAGGAAGAGCAAGCCGATACGGGCGAGATCGCGCGCCGAAATCCTCAGGCCGCCCTGCGGGCTGAACGCCGCGCCGTTGCGGGCGAGGACATAGGTTTCGAGGTCGCAGCTGCCGTCGCTCGCCGGGGTGGCCGGGCAGTCTTCGGCGATGGCCCGCCGGCTGTCGCGCGCGACCGCGCCGTCGGGCCGGTACAGCACGACCGCGCGATTGCGCGCTTCCGGGCTGCAGGTCGTCCAGTTGAAACAGGCGTCGAGGCCGAGCGGCTCGAACACCGTGCGCGCCATCAGCCGGTCGAAACGTTCGCCGGTCGCGCCTTCCATCACCGCGGCGATGAGCGGAAAGTTGAGATTGGCATAGGCGAACCGGCCGGGCGGGTCGTCGGCGTCCCAGGCCTCGGGCCGGCCCATCCATTGCTCCAGATCGGCATCGAGCGGCAGCGCGTACCCCGCCGCGTCGCGCACGCCGGCGCGATGGTCGAGCAGCGCGCGCAGCGTGACGACCGCGTCGGGGAAATGGGGATTGCGGAGCCGCCAGCCGAGATGCGTCGAGACATCGTCGCGCAGGTCGATCGTACCCTCCTCGACCAGCCGCGCCGCGGCGAGCGCGACGACGAGCTTGGACACGCTGGCGATGCGGACAGGGTCGTCGATGGTGAGCGCGCGGCCGGTTTCGATATCGGCGAGCCCGCCGGCGGCGCTCTCCGCAATGCCGGTCGCATCGAACGCGACGCGCGCCCAGCCGATCGCGGGATCGGCCGCCGGCACGGCCTCGGCGACGGGCTGGCTACCGCCCGAAAGACAGGCTGCGATCAGGCAGGCGATCGGCGACATGCGGCCAACCCTATTGCAAAGATCGCCGCAACGCCATGATCAAAGGCCGGTTCCGCCTGCCTAGCCCTCATCCTCTTCCGCGACCGGGCATTCGCCGAGCCATTCGCCCTCGAGCCGGCCGGCGACCGTGATATTCTCGTTGCCGGTTCCCGTCCGGGTCACCGTCATCGCGAGATCGAATTCGGTCGCGCCATAGGCGCCGTCCAGCGCCACCGAGACCGTGCCCGGCGTCGCGTTGCAGCTCAGCGCCGCGCCGAGATCGCCCTCGACCGCATCGAAGCGGTCATAGGCGCAGGCATTGCCGGCGCCCGACCAGAATTCGACCGGCGGCCGGTCGGCATAGTCGGCGGGCAGGCAGACCGTCCGCGTTTCGCCGCGCCGATCGCCGTCTTCCTCGATCTCCGCCTCCTCGCGGGCGCGCATCGTCGCCTGGTCGACCTCGCCGATCGTTTCCGAAAGCTCCCAGAGCCCCGGCCGCAGCGGCTGGGTCGCCATGCTTTCCGGTTCGCGCGGATCGGGATCGAGCTGGACGGCATCGTCCGAGCCGGAATCGCCGCAACCGGCCAGGAGCGCGACACAGGCGAGCGAGAGACAGGGTGAACGCATCGTAAATCCCCTTGATATCCAGACAGTTGGACGGTGCTAGGCCGAAAGGGTAAAGATAGCGTTCCGGGGATTTGTTTGTCGGACTCTCGGCTTCATATCGTCAGACTCGACCTGGCGGTCGAGCGCCGCACCGGCCCGGTTTCCGAAAAACTAGCCGACCTTGAACGCGCAGAGCTTGTTGCCGTCGAGATCGCGGAAATAGGCGGCGTAAAAACCCATTGCCTCCGGCTCGCGCAGGCCCGGCGCGCCCTCGTCGGCCGCGCCCAGCTCGAGCGCCTTGGCGTGCAGCGCGTCCACCTGGGCGCGATCCTCGGCCTGGAGCGCGATCATCATGCCGTTGCCCGCCGTAGCCCGTTCGCCGTCGAACGGCGGCGTGACGCACAGCATCGGCTGGCCCATCTCCCTGCCATATCCGGTAAAGCCCTCGTCGAGCTGCATCAGCCGTTTCGCGCCCACGGTCGCGAACAGCGCATCGTAGAAGCCCCGCGCCCTTTCGAGGTCGTTGGTGCCGACAGTCGCATAGCCAATCATCGTTTCAGCCTTTCGAGATGGGAGTGGGGAATCGCGCGGGATCATGCGCGCGCGCCGCATCCGCCGTCAATGACGTGCGAGGTAAGGACGGCCGGGCTCCGGGTTCAGCAATTCTTGCCCGCATAGAAATAGTGGAATTCCACCTCGTACAGGCTCTGCCCGCCTTCGCCGTCCCGTATCGTGAGGTTCCCGTCGGCCAATATCTTGGTGTTCCGTTCCGGCGCGACGTCGAGCGCGAAGGTCGCCGTGCCCCCGTCGAGTTCCGCCGGCCGGCAGGTGAACTCGGCGAGCAGTTTCGCGTCCCCGCCCGGGGCCAGTCCGTCCATCGAGCAATTGTGCCGCCCGTCCAGGTCGAAAAAGGAAATGCCGGGATTGGTCGATTCGATCGCCCCGATGCAGCCGGCCGAGGATTGAAGGTCGAGCCGGTCGAACAGCGCCTCGGCCGCTTCCCGGCCGCCGGCCGGCCCAACCGGCGCATGGACGGTCATCTCGCGGATCCAGCTTCCCGGGAGCACCTTGAGCTCGGCCTCCGCTTCCCCGCCGGTCAGGAACCAGACGGCCGCGACAGCCGCGACGGCGACCGCGGCACCGCCGCCTAGCCAGGCGGCGCGGTTCGGTCCGGCCCGGCTGCGCGTACGGGACGGCGTCGCCGGCTGCGCGCCGGCCGCGCCCCCGTCGCCGGCCTGCAGCTTGATCGTATCGATCAGGCGCTGGATCGTCGCGTCGCGCCGGTCGATCCAGTCGATCCACTGATAGCCGCTCAGCCAATAGGCGAGCCCCTCGGCATCGATATCCTCGAGCCGGACCGGATAGATGAGCTTCTTGCTGTCGACGGCGAGGGTCAGTTCGCGCCGGACATGGTCCGACTGGTCGGATTTCGCGCAGAACAGCAGGACGACCATGTCCGACCGGCGGACCTGGTCGACGATCGCCTTGTCGAACACCACGCCCGGTTCGATATCGTCGGGCGCCATCCATCCCTCGACCCCGTTGCGTTCGAGGATCGTCTTCAGGTGCCGGGCGGTCTGCTCCTGCGAACTGTGATGGCTGATAAAGGCAACCGGGCGATGATCGTCTTCGCCGGATGCGGGATCGGCCGGCGTATCGGTCACGACGGCGCCCGGAGCGTCACTCGCAAGGTCCCAGATAGCGGCCGGTCTGGTTGGCGACGAAGCGGAATTCGGTCGGCGTGCCCGGCGCGAAGGCGTATTCGGCTTCGGTGGTTATGGTTTCCCGCGCATATTCGCCGCGCATCCAGACGTTGAGCGCGCCGCCGTTCATGTCGGGCGGCCGGCATTCGAGCCGGACCCGGAAATCGCCACCCTCCATGGCGAGATCGCTCATCGCGCAATTGTTGGTCCGGTCGGGATCGAAAAAGTCGTTGCCGGGAGACCGCGCATCGGCCTCGCTGATGCATTGGGTCGCCACATTCGCTTCGAACTGGCGGACAAAGGCGTCGACATCCGCCTGGCTGACGGCGCGATTTTCGAGGATCCGGTCGACCTCGTAGCGGGTTTCCCACTGGCCGGGCCGGACCTTGAATTCGGATTCGCCCGTCAGGCTGTTGATCAGCAGGCCGAGCAGGATCGCGGCGAGCACAGCGGCGCCGCCGACCGCATACCAGCCCTTCCGGTTCATCGCGATGCCGAGAAAGCGGGGCGGCGGGCCGCTCTCGTCGCCCTTCCCGCCGTCCGCGCCCATCAGTCCCACCGGCGCGGTTTCCGCCGGCATGTCGGACACGGTTTCGGCCGGAGCGGGGTCGCCGTCCGCGGCGTCGGTATCGTCGGCGGCCGCCGGCTCGTCATGGACGACCTGGCGCTTGATCGTCTCGATCATCCGCTGGATCGTGGCGTCGCGCCGGTCGATCCAGTCGATCCACTGATAGTCGTTCAGCCAATAGGCGAGGCCCTTGGCGTCGATATCCTCGAGCCGGACCGGATAGATGAGCTTCTTGTTGTTCTCGGCCATCATCAGTTCGCGCTTCACATGGCGCGACTGATCGGATTTCGCGCAGAACAGCAGGACGATCAGGTCCGACCGTTCGACCTGTTCGATGATCGCCTGGTCGAAAGCGACGCCGGGATCGATATCGTCGGGGGCCATCCACCCTTCGACGCCGTTGCGTTCGAGGATCGTCTTCAGGTGTCGGGCGGTCTGCTCCTGCGAACTGTGATGGCTGATAAAGGCGACCGGGCGTCTCGTATCCGCCGATCCTTCGTCATTCTGCGCCATCAAACCCCCCGATCGCCGCCCGCAACGCGCCCCTTCCATATCCTAACCGCGCCGCGCCATCCTATCAATGCGGGCCTATCCATGCGGGCGCGGGTCCGCCGGCCGGCTAGCCGTCCGCGTCGGCCGCGCAGTCGGGCCCGAGATATCGGCCGGTGACCTGGCCCGCCATGCTCATCGGCCCCGCAGGGCCGCCATCCATGTCCATGTTCATCGTCATTTCGTAGCTGGTGGGCGTGTAGCGACCCTCCATCCGCATCGACACCGCGCCCGGCATGCCTTCCGACCGGCAGGTCCCGGCGACCAGCATCGTGCCGCCGCTCATGTCGAACTCGGTATAGGTGCAGTCGTCATTGCTGTCGCCGAACATGCTGGCCTGCGGATCGGCGGCCTGTTCCGGCGTGATGCACGAGGTGCTGGTCTGGGTGCGGCCCATCTGTTCCTGCATCACGGCGCGTGCCTCTTCGGGCATCTGCGGCATGTCGAACTCGGTCAGCTGGACGGTGGCTTCCCACTGGCCGGGCGTGATCGAGAGATCGGCATTTTCCATCTCGGCGGCCGCCTCTTCGCCGCTGATCGTGCCGTCGCCGTCCGCATCGGCGCCGGACGAACAGGCGCCGAGCAGCGCCATCGGCGCCGCCAGTACGATCAGGGTTTTCAAGGCCGAATTGGTCATCATCTTCCTCCCACGGGTGCCCTCGGGCATCGCCAGTGTGATAGGCGGCCTCCGCCGCCGCATCAATCCCGCGCCGCGACGGCCGGGGCGATCGGGCCGAAAGAAAAGCGCCGCCGCGACGATCGGCCGCGGCGGCGCTTTATTATCGCTGCGATGCGGGGCCCTAGCCTTCGGCCGCGCACTCGCCGGTGCGTTCGGCGCTCATCGTGCCCGACATGCGCATTTCCATCGGCCCGCCCTCGACATTCACCGACAGGTCGGCGTTCATCGTCGTCGCGGTATAGGTGCCGTCGATCGCCATATTGGCGCTGCCCTGGCCGTTCGGCGCCTGGCAGCTGCCCTGGATGGCGATCACCCCGCCCGCCACGGTCGATTCGGTGAAATCGCAATCCTGATCGGCTTCGTCCGGCGTGAAGAGGTTGGCGCCCGGATCGGCGGCCTCTTCCTCGGTGATGCAGCGGGTGCTGGTGTCCGTCTGCTCGCCCATCTGTTCGCGCATCTGGGCGACCATCTCCTCGGGCATGCCGGGGACCTCGATCTCGGTCATCTGCGTCGTCATCGTCCATTCGCCGGCCTGAAGACCGTCGCTGCCTCCGCCGCCCGAACATGCGCCCAGCAGCGCGAGCGGCGCCGCCGTCATCAAAAACT